>JANNQE010000252.1:0-7725 GCA_031441625.1 Planctomycetia bacterium | reverse complement strand
GTCAGGGTGCCGGCGTTCAGGATGCCGCCGCCCTGCCCGACGGCCCGCCCGTGGGTGACGGTCAGGTCGTCGATGCTCACCGCCGCGGCGGCCGCGACGTTGAACACGCGGCTCAGGCCGCTGCCGCTGACGGCCAGCCGGTCGGCCCCCGGCCCGTCGATCCGCAGGTCGTCGGTGATGAGCAACTCGCCGGTCGTCAGGGCGATGGTGCCGTCGCGGGCCACCGGGGCGAACCGGATGACATCGGCCCCAGGGTTGGCGTTGGCCAGGAGGACCGCCTGCCGCAGCGAGTCGGCCCCGCCGTCCAGGAAGTTGCGGACGGTGAACGTCGTGGGGACGGTGCGGTCCTCCAGCGAGTGGACGCCCAACCGGGCGGAGCGGGAGCTCGTCGCCGGGGCGAGCGGGGTGTGGGCGGAACGGGCGGCTCGCAGCCAGGAAAAGAGGCGCATGGACAAGTCTCCAGGTGTTGGTCTGCATTTCGGACAACGGAGCATCGGTCCCGGCGCGCGGGCCGTGCGCCGGGGCGGTGTTGGGTCGTCGGGGTGACGCCAAGTTGTCACCCACTGGCCCCTCGGTCGGTTACGGATTCAGGTTCGTGCCGAGCCGTCGGGCGAACGCCGCGAAATCGATCAAGCCGACCCGGTCGTCACCGTTCACGTCGAAGTACGACCGGAAGCCGGGATCGCCGGCCCGGCGGCCGAGCGTGCTGAGGAACCGCCCCAGGTCGTGCACGTCCACGTCCCGGTCGCCGTCGCTGTCGCCGAACAGCCGGTGGAACGCGTCCGCCCGGTCGCCGCCGCCGTTGCCGTCGCGGTCGCCGTCGAGTTCCCGGCCGATCGCGTCGCGGACGCGGTCGCCCCGGATCGTTAGGGTGTAGTTGCCGTCCGCCAGCGACCCGCCGAAGACGCCCGGCCCGGTGAAGGTGAGCACGGCCACCGTCCGGCCATCCACGACCGACGCGGCGACAGTCAGACCGACCAGGGTGCCGTCCTGCTTACGCACCTCGAACGCCCCAGGGTCGAATGTCACCTGCCGGTCGAAGGTGACGGACAGGCTGTTCACCATCGACCGCTGGTCCGTCCCGTCGTTGACGGCCACGCTCACGACCGTTGCCGGGGTCTTGCGGTAGATCTCGAAGACCGTGCCCTGCGACGCCGAGACCAGGAACAGGTTACCGTTCGGCCCGGTCAGGATGCTGGTGATCGCCCCGAAGTCGCGGCCGATGAGCAGGCTCTCGCTCTCCGTCAGGTCGTCCTTGATGATGTTGTCGGCCACCTTGTCCGCCAGCCGCGGGTCGTCGAACGCGAACCCCGTGCGGTCGGCGTTCAGGTTCAGCCGGAACAGGTGCCCGCCGAGCGTGCGAGCGGTGGCGCCGCCTGCGAACAGGTCGCCGGCGAACTCCGCCCCCAGCCCCGGGCCGGCCGCGAACCCGATGGCCGCCCCCGGGACGGCGAACTTCCAGCTGAACTCCGGATCCCGGTAGTGCGAGCCGGGCAGGTCGTACAGCCGGTCGAGGGCCTCCGCCCCGGTCGCGGCGATCCGGTCGAACCCGTACCGCACCTGTTGCAGCCCGGCGTACTGGCCGGGGGTGGCGGTGCCCATCCCGGACTCGATCGCCTTGAACTCGGCGAACCGGCTGACCGGGCCGGAAAGCTGGACCCATCCGCTGTTCTGGCCGGGCTCGATGCGGTTGATCTCGTCGAACGCGTCGTCCCCGGTCTCCGCGTCCCACAGGTGGCCGGTCCGCGGGTCGAAGGCCAACCCGAAGCTGTTCTTCAGCCCGTACGCATAGACTTTCTGGAGGTTGGCCCCGACCTCGCCGCCGACCGACGCGCCGTATTCGTAGAACGGGTTGTCGGCCGGGGCCGTCCCGTCGTCGTTGAGCCGGACGACGGCGCTGCTGAAGTGGGCGTTGTCGGGGGCCGGGCCGCCGAACGCGTCGTCGGGGGTCGGCCCCAGTTCGTTGTTCTGGAGCAGCCCGCGGCGGCCGACGTCGCCGATGACGAGGTACAGCTTGCCGTCCGGCCCGAACGCCATTGCCCCGCCGTAGTGCCGGCCGTTCGGGAACACCCCGACGTCCGCGTCGTTCTGGAACGAGCGGACGCGGAGGAGGGTCTGGTCGAACACGAGCTGGGAGCCGGTCCAGACGAACCGGTCCAGCCGGTTGCCCAGCAACGGCGTTTCGCCGCGGACGGGGGAGTCGGCCCCGGTGCTACTCTCGGTCCAGTACAGGTAGGCGTAGTGGTTGGTCGCGAACTGCGGGTGCAGGGTGAGGCCGAGCACCCCGCCCTGCCCGTAGCTGTTGACCGGCAGGTCGAGCACGGCCCCGGCGAGGGTGCCGTTGGTCACCCGCTGGACCTTGCCGGAGACCTTCTCGAGCACGAGGAAGTCGTTCGTGCCGAGGAAGGCCATGGTCGTTGGGGCGACCAGGCCGGTGGCCACCGGCCGGACCTCCAGGTCCGGGTGCAGCATGGTGGCCGGAACTTCGCGCGATTCAAGCGCTTCCACCGCAAGTTTCGTCCGCTGGTTCATGTTCGTCTCCTTCGTGTTGCGGTCTGCGGTAGTGTGACGACGGCCCTCTCGGCGCGCAGACCGTGCGCCGTGGCGGTGCCGGGCCGGTGGTAAGGACCCCACCGGCCGCTTCTTCGATCGCCGCGATCAGTCGTCGTTCAGAATTGAGCCGATGCCGCGGTTCTTTGTGAACAGCGAGTTGCTGCTGTTGCCGAACAGGTCCAGGTAGAAGTACTCGTTAGCCTCCCGCTTGCTGTCACCCTTCACTTCAATCGTGATCGTCTTCGTCGTCTCGCCGGGGGCGAAGGTCAGCGTGCCGGTCTTGGCGATGTAGTCGCCGTCGCTGGTCTTGGCGGTGTCATTGGCGGTGCGGAACGACATCGTCACCGCCTGGTCGTACGCGGCCGAGAGCGTGACGGTGAAGGTGAACAGGGTCGTCTGGCCCTTCCTGCCCTCGGCCCTGGTCACGTCGCCGATGCTGATCCGCGGCTCGTCGTCCGCGATCGTACCCACGCCCTGGCCGTCGGCGATGGTCGCGTTGGTCGGGCTGCTGAGGTTGACGACGAAGGTCTCGTTCGCCTCGGCGAGCCGGTCGCCGGTGACCAGGATGGTGATGGTTCCCGTCGTCTGCCCGGCGGGGATCGTCAGCGTGCCGGTCCTGGCCTGGTAGTCGCTACCGGCCGTCGCCGTGCCGTTGGCGGTGGAGTAGGCGACGGTGACCGGCTGGTTGGAAGCCGCGGACAGGGTCACGGTGAAGCTGGCCGACCGCGTGCCTGTATTGCCTTCGGTGACTGTCACGTCGCTGATGGTCATGGACGGGGGCGGCGGCGTCCAGGTGCCGTCGTTGAGCGCGACGTGAACGCCTCGATAGACAACCGGCCCCTCGTCGGACGGGGTGAACTTCTCGGTCGCGGCCAGATCGGGGAAGCCGTCGCCGTCGAAGTCCGCCAGCACGGGAGACGTGAAGTCGGTTTGCCCCGCGACCGTGCCGAAGTTCATGATGATCGGCTGGGCGAAGGAGCCGTTGCCGTTGCCCAGCAGCACCCGCGCGGAACGGGTGGTCGCGGTGATGTTGAACCCGTCGCTGGATTCGTACTCGCTCCGGAGGCTCACGACATCCAGCTTGCCGTCGGCGTTGATGTCGCCGGCGACCGTACCATGCTGATAGTAGTTGTTATCCAGGAACTGGCCCTGCTGGAACGTGCCGTCGCCGTTGCCCAACTGAAGGAGCGGGCCGCCGGCGTGGCTGACGTTGCAGAGCACGTCAAGGTTGCCGTCGCGGTTGAAGTCTCCCACGGATTGGGATTCGCCGCCGACGTAGACGGAGGATTGCACGAAGTCCTGGAGGGTGCCGTCGCCGTTGCCCAGCGCTGAGCCGCCGTTGAGCACGACGTCGAGCCGCCCATCGTTGTTGAAGTCCCCCGGGCGCAGGAGGGGATAGCCGCCCGCCAGGTGCTTGACGGCGGCCGGCGCAAAGGTCCCGTCGCCGTTGCCGAGCAGGACGTTGGCGTACGAGTTGACGTGCCACTCCAAGCCGCCTTCGGGGTCCATGGTGAACCACACCGTCTGGCCCCCGGCGACGAGGTCGAGCCTGCCGTCACCGTTGAAGTCGCCGAGATCCACCGAGACAGGGCCCTGCTCCAAGGCCCCCTGGTCGGGGTTGTCCGGGGGGACCTGGGCCGGCAGAGTGATGGTCTGCGGCGGTCCGAAGGTGCCGTCGCCGTTGGCGAGCAGCACGCTCAAGTTGGACTGGTGGAGCGTCACCAGGTCGGCCCGGCCGTCGCCGTTCAGGTCGCCGGCCGCGAGCGCCTTGGGGCCTGCACCGGCGGCGGAGGTCCGGGGCGACTGGAACGTGCCGTCACCGTTGCCGAGCAACACGCTGACGGTGCTGTTGGGGCCATCGAGCGCGGCCAGGTCGAGCCGGCCATCGCCGTTGAAATCAGCCGACGCCACGACCTGAGGGGCCAGGCCGGCACCGTAGTTCACCGGCATGCTGAAGCTCGGCACGCAGCGGTCCTCGACCGCTTCGAGGCTCAGGCGCGCCGACTGCGGCCGCCGCCGAGACGGTCGCCGACGTGATGAAAGCGCGGTCAGGGACTGGACGAAGTTCTTGAGCCACATGGTCGTCTCCTTCGTGGGTGTGGTCTGCGGTACAGTAGAAGACGGCCCTCTCGGCGCGCAGACCGTGCGTCGGGGCGGTGCCGGGCCGGTGGGGGCTTGCTTGGCGGTAAGGCCTCACCGGCCGCTTTTCTCGTCCGTCGTCATCACACGTTTGTTACTTGCTCGGCTTCTTCTCCAACTGCGACGTGTTCCAGACCTTCACCTCGCCCTTGCCGCGGTAGCCCCCGGACGAGGCCAGTAGCTTGCCGTCCGGGCTGAACGCCACGCTCAGGACGTAGCCGGTGTGGCCGCGGAGGACGGCGAGTTCTTTCCCGGTCGCGGCGTCCCAGATCCGCACCGTGTTGTCCTGGCTCGACGTGGCCAGTCGCGTCCCGTCGGGGCTGAATGCGACACCGGACACGCGGTCCTCGTGACCGCGCAGGGTGAGGAGTTCCTTGCCGGTCGCGGGGTCCCACACCTTGGCCGTCTTGTCCCAGCTCGCCGTTGCGAGGAGCCGGCCGTCGCTGCTGAACGCGACGGACTGGATCAGATGGGAGTGGCCGGCAAACGTGTGAATCAGGTTGCCGGTCGCGGCCCAGAGCTTGGCCGTCTTGTCCCAGCTCCCCGTTACAAGCCGTCCGTCCGGCCCGAAGGCGACGAACGTGACCGGCGCGGGGTGGGTGCGGAAGGGGGGAATCACCTCCTTCCCCGTGTCCACGTCCCGGACGTGCACCGTCGCCCCCTCGAGGGCGAAGGCCACGCGACCGCCGTCGGGGGCCAGCGCCACGTTCCCGCCGAAGCCGCGGAACGTGCGGAGTTCCTTGCCGGCCTCGACGTCCCAGACGATGATGGTCCCGGAGTAGTCAGCGGAGGCGAGACGCTTGCCGTCGCGGCTGAAGTCCAGGCGGGCCACGTAGCCGGTGTGCCCCCGCAGTGTCTGGGAGCTTTCCCCGGTGGCAGCGTCCCAGAATTTCACCAGGCCGTCCTGACTGGCGGAAGCCAGCACGGCCCGAGTACCTGGAGCCCCGCCGGGCCGAAATGCGACACCGAACACCGGCCCGGTGTGGCCGCGGATGGTGAGCAGTTCCGGCCCGGCGGTCACGGGTGTCGAGTCCCAGACCTTGACCGTCCCGTCCAGGCCCGCCGAGGCGAACTGGAGCCCGTCCGGACTGACGGCCAGGCTGATCACCGCTTCGGCGTGCCCTCTGAGAGTGATGACCTCCTGGGGCTCGTGGCCGTCCTCTACGTCCCAGAGCCGAACGGTCTTCTCCAGGCCCCCCGCCACGAGCCGGCGGCCGTCGCGACTGAACGCCACGCTCATGACCGGCTGCACCCCGTCGCGGATCGTCCGGGTGTGCCGACCGGCTTCCGCGTCCCAGAGCATTACGGTCCCGTCGAACCCCCCGGAGGCGAGCCGCTTGCCGTCGCGGCTGAAGGCCACGCCGAGGATCGGACCGGTGTGCCCCCGGAGGACGTGGACCTCCCGGCCGGTCGCCGGATCCCAGACGCGCACCGTTTCGTCGGCGCTGGTCGAGGCGAGGACACCGCCGGGGCCGAACGCGATCCCGAAGACCCCGCCGGTGTGGCCGGTCAGTGCGCGGAGGTGTTGGAACGTCTCTGCGTCCCAGACCCGAACCGTGTGATCCCCGCTCCCGGCGGCGAGAAACTTGCCGTCCGGACTGAACGCCACACAGCTGAAGTATTCGGCGAAGCCGGACAGGTTCTGGAGCGGCTTCCCGGTCGCGACCTCCCACATCTTGACCGACTTGTCCCACCCGGCCGTGGCGAGGAGCCGGCCGTCCGGGCTGAACGCCACGCCGGCGATCGGACCAACGTGAGCACTCAGGGTGAGGTGTTTTTTGCCCGTTGTCCGGTCCCAGATCGTGAGTTCCCCGAGAAAACGACCGAGTCCCGCAAAGGCGAGGAACTTCTCGTCCGGGCTGAACGCCACACTGCTCACCCACTCGCCGGACCCCCGCAAGGTGACCGGCCCCTGGTGGCGGTGCCGTTTCAGGTAGTGCCACTCCCAGCCGCGGAGCTGGACCGGACACTCCTCGAGGAGTTCCTCGGCCCGGCCGACGTTGTTCGCCTCCATCTCCCGCGCCGCGAGGGCGATCCGCTGGAAGTTCAGGGCCCGCTGTTCTCGCTCCAGAGCGAGGACGAGTTGGTCGTTCGCGTCCTGTGTCTGCTTCTGTTCGGCCTTGAGCCGGACGTTACCGGCCGCCTGCACCACCAGGGCACCGCCGACCGCCAACGAGATTCCGAGCGCGACGCCCGCCGCCGTTAGCACCCCGACCTTGTTCCGCCGGACGAACTTCCCGAACCGATACCATGCGGACGGAGGGCACGCCAGCACCGGCTCGTCGGCCAGGTACCGCCGCACGTCGGCCGCGAACGCGCCGGCCGCCTCGTAGCGGCGGCCGCGGTCCTTCTCCAGCGTCTTCATCACGATCCAGTCCAGCTCGCCGCGGACCAGCCTCGTCAGCTTGGCCGGCTCCATCTGCCGCTGCGCCGAGATCGACGCCAGGGCCTCCCCCGAGTCCGACAGCCGGATACTCGGCCGGGGCGGCTCCTCCTCCTTGATGCGGCGGACGATCTCGGCGAACGCGGCCTGCTTCATCCGCTTGTGGTCCAGCGGCGTGCTGCCCGTCAGGAGTTCGTACAGCAGCACGCCCAGCGAGTAGATGTCGCTGCGGGTGTCCACGCCCAGGGCGCTCACCTCCGCCTGCTCCGGGCTCATGTACTCCAGCGTGCCGACCATCGTGCCGTATTGCGTGAACAATGTCCGCTCGGTCAGCTTCTGCTCCGTCGCCTTTGCCACGCCGAAGTCGATCACCTTGGGGACCGGCTTGCCGTCGTAGAGCGTAACCATGACGTTGGACGGCTTGACGTCGCGGTGGATGATTCCCTTCTGATGCGCGTGCTGGATCGCCTGGCAAACGGGCACGAACAGCTCCAATCGCTGCCGCGGCGTCAGGCGGTTGTCGTCGCAGTACTTGGTGACGGGTACGCCGTGGACCAACTCCATGACAAAGTACGGCCGGCCCTGGTCCGTGGTGCCTGCGTCGAGCACGCGGGCGATGTTGACATGGTCCATCATGGCCAGCGCCTGCC
>JANNQE010000251.1:0-5748 GCA_031441625.1 Planctomycetia bacterium | reverse complement strand
CGCCCGCCACCACCCATGACCGCCCCGCTGGCCGACTGCCCGACCGACGACCTGCTCGCCAAGTACCTCGACGACGTGCTGTCGCCGACGGTCACCGGCCCGCTCACCGCCCACATCGACGGCTGCCCCTCCTGCCAGATCAAGTTGGACGCCATCACCGCCGGCGGGGCGGTGTCCGACCGCCTGAAGGAACTGTCCACGATGGGCGAACGGTCGCCCGAAGCCACCCTCGAACGGGGGGTGACGACCGCCACCGACACGCAGATGTTCGGGGCGGACGGCATCCCGATGGTGCCGCGGGTCCACGTGACGCGGCCGAGCGTACCGGGGTATGTGGTGGACGCCGAGATCGGCCGCGGCGGCATGGGGGTGGTGTTCAAGGCGCAACACAAGCGGCTGAACCGGACGGTGGCGCTCAAGATGGTGCTGGCGGCGGGGGTGGCCGACCCGCGGGTGAGCCAGCGGTTCCTGTTCGAGGCCGAGGTGCTCGCCCGCGTGCAGCACCCGCAGGTGGTGCAGGTGTACGAGGTGAACATGTTCACCGCCCCGACCGGGGTGGTGTTCCCGTACCTGGCCATGGAGCTGCTGTCCGGCGGCACCCTGAACCAGTGGGCGGACGGGCGGCAACTGGTCGCCCACGAGGCGGCCGAACTGATCGAGGGGCTGGCGCGGGCCGTCCACGCCGTCCACCAGCAGGGGATCATTCACCGCGACCTCAAGCCGGCCAACATCCTGCGGTCGGCCGACGGCGTGTTCAAGGTGAGCGACTTCGGGCTGGCCAAGCTGACGGCCGAGCCGGGGGCGCAACTGACCGGCACCGGCATGGTGGTGGGCACGCCGGCGTACATGGCCCCGGAGCAGGCCGGCGGCGGGGGGGTGATCGGCCCGCCGGCCGACGTGTACTCGCTCGGGGCCATGCTGTTCGAGCTGCTCGCCGGCCGCCCGCCGTTCCCCGGCGACGACGCCATGAGCGTGCTGCTGAAGGTGATCCGCGACCCGGCCCCGGACGTGAGGTCGCTGCGGGCCGACGTGCCGCGAGACCTGGCCGCGGTGGTCATGAAGTGCCTGACCAAGGAGCCGGCCCGCCGCTACCCGTCGGCCGACGACCTGGCCGACGACCTGAGGCGGTTCGTCAACCACCGGCCGACCCGCGCCCGCACCTTGTCGTCCGTCGAGAAGGTGTGGTACTGGTCCCGCCGCAACCCGACCGTCGCCGGGCTGCTCGGCACCCTGGCGGCGGTGCTCACCGTCGGCCTGCTGGTGACGGTCGTGTTGTGGCAGCGGGCCGAGGGGACGGCCGACGACATGCGGCGGGCGAACCGGACGGCCGAGGTGCTGCGGAAGCGGGCCGAGGACAAGACGGGCGAGGCCGAGGGGGAGCGGCGGAAGGCCGACCGCACCACCGCCTACGTGCTGTTCGATCAGGCGTGTACGCAGTGCGAGGCCGGGTACGTGGGCGACGGGCTGGCGTCGTTCGTGAAGGCGCTGGAGTTGGCCGAGCGGCTGGACGACAAGCAACTGGCACGGGTGACGCGGGTGAACCTCGCCGCGTGGGAGCGGGAGCAATACACCGCTGGCCGGCGGTTCCGCACCGAGTACGGCTTCGGCGCGGCCGACTTCAGCGCGGACGGCAAGCGGCTGATCGCCGCCGACGGGGACGCCTTCGTGCGGGTGTTCGACGTGGACACCGGCCGCGAGTTGGCGTCGTTCGACACCGCCCCGTACCTGTTGCGGGCCGCCGTCACCACCGGCCGCCGCACCACAGGCCGCGTGCTCGTGTCGCCGTCCAAAGTGACCGGCGTGGCCCTCGACCCGACCGGCCGGTGGGCCGCCGCCTGTACCCTGTCCGGGCGGGTGGTGGTGTGGTCGCTCGCCGACCGGAAAGAGGCGTCGGCGTTCGAGCTGCGGTCGCCACACGCGCGGAGTCCGGCCACCTGGCGGGTGGCGTTCACCGCCGACGGCCGCCTGTGGGTGGGGGCCGACGACGGCCTGCTGTTCGCCTTCCACCCGGCCACCGGCAAGCACGTGGCGGCCATCACCCTGCCCGGCACCCCCCACCCGAACGCCCTCGCCTCGACCCTCGGCGGCACCTCCTTCCTGCACGCCACCGCCCGCCCGGATCGGGCGTCCGCGGAGGACGACGAGGGGAGCGGCGACCCGCCCGCCCGCCCGTCCCCCATCTTCCAGTACCCGAAGACGAGCGTCATCGCCCTCCGCCCGTCCCCCGACGGCACCCGGCTGTTCGCCGGCGACCGCAGCGGTCGCGTGACCGAGTGGGACCCGACCACCGGCCGCCTGGTGGCCACTTACCCGTTCTCCAACCGCGCCCCGTGGGTGTCCGGGGTGGCGGTGTCGGCCGACGGCAAGTACGTGGCCGCCACCGGCACCGACGGCACCGCCCGCCTGTGGCCGCGGCAGGCGTCCGGCACCGCCACCGAAGTGTGGCGGATCGACCTGGGCGGCGCCTACGGGTCGGGGGTGGCGGTGTCGGCCGACGCCGGCCGGCTGGCCGTCGGCGACGGCGACGGGCGGGTGGTGGTGTACGACACCCGCACCCGCGGGCCGGTCGGCCCGACCCTCGGCCGCGCGGCCCACAACTTCCTGACCTTCCGCCCGGACGGCGGCGAACTGCTGCTGAACGAGGCCGGCGAGCTGCGGCTGGTGAAGGTCCCCGACGCCGCCTACGTGCCCGTGCCCCTCCTGCCGCCGGCCACCTTCCCCGGCCCGCGGGTGCGGTTCCTCGACTACCGGCCGGACGGCAAAGCGCTGCTCGTAGGGGTGGGCGGGTTGTGGGTGTTCGACCCGGCCACCGGGCGGATGGCGACCGCCGCCCGCCCGCCCGTCATGGAAGAGCCGATCGGCGGCCGTTTCTCCGAGGACGGCACCCAGATCGTGTACGGCGGCCGGCACGAGTGGGGGGTGCTCTCCGCCACCGACTTCACCCGCCGCTTCCGCTTCCCCCTCGACTCCGCGTACATCTCGAACATCCCCGCCCGCCCGACCGCCACGAACTTGACCGTGCGGGTGCGGTATGCGGTCTTCGTCCACGACGCGGACACCGGCAAGCAGGCGCGGCTGGTCACCCCGCGGGGGCTTTCCGAGTTCGCCGACCAGGGGCGGATCGTGGCCACCCCGGACGGCCGCGAGTGGCGGATGTCCACCGCCGAGACGATCGAGTTCCTCGACCCGGCGACCGGCGTCAACTCCCGCCCGGCCGTCCGACCCGGCGGGCCGATCACCACCTTCGACCAGTCGGCCGACGGCCGGCACCTGCTCGTCCACGTGGGCGAGAACGTCCTGCAGGTGTGGGACGCGGCGGGGGCGAAGCGGCTGCACACCGTCCGCGTCCGCCACCGCGGGGCGGTGACGGCGGTGGCCCTCAGCCCGGACGCGACCGTGTTCCTGACCGGCAGCCGCGACCGGACCGCACAGTTCTGGGACGCCGAGACGGGGCTGGTGCTCGGCCCGCGGCGGGCGCACACCGAGGCGGTGACGGCCGCCGCCTACTCGCCCGACGGCCGCGAGGTGGCGGTCGGCACGGGGAACGGCATGACGCTGGTGTGGCAGGTGCCCCCGCCGCCCACCACCGCCACCTTGGAAGAGTTGCAGACGAAGTACGCCGCCCCGTGACCGCGCCGAGAGCGGAGTCGCGGCGGTTCGCCCTGTTCGTTCACGCCGACGGGTGGGGGCCGCTGGCGCTGGGCGAGACGTGCCGGTACTGCACCCGGTGCGGAATGGTCATCGCCCACAAGGACGAACTGGGGGCGGAGTTGGCCCACAGCCTGAGCAAGCTCGCCCCGCCGCCGTCGGCGGCAAGTACGTGGTGCTGGGCACACTCGAGCGCAAGGTGTGGAAGCAGGGGCTGGGCGGAACGAGGTCCGCACTCGACGCGGCACTGGAACACATGGCGGAATTCAACAAGGTGTTGGAACTGCACGTCGAACCGGGCGGTTGGTATCCCAGCGGTGGGGGTTGACAGTGCGTACGGTGGTTGCACGCGGGGTAAGTTCGGCAGACGAGGGCACGGCGATGATGAACTGCCCGGTCCACGGGTTCGCCGGAGTGTGCAGTTACTCGCCGGCTCTCTTGCAGCCGCGGGCGGACGGCACGTTGCCGGACATCGTCATCATTGAACTGAAAGACACGCCCGAGGAGATCGCCTTCTTCCGGATCAACATCACCCCGGAGGAAGCCGCGACACTGCCGGTCGTGGACGGTCGAATCCCGTTCGACTTGGATGCGGCCGACATCTTGGACCGTCTGAGCGAGAGCTGCTGCCGATGCCTCGCCGACCGCCGGCGGGAACTCGCGGGTGAGGCTTCAAACTCTGATTCGGCTGCACTACCAAACGGCGGGGCCTGAGCCGTTATCTTGCTTCACCCGCCCCGCCGCTCGCCGGCACCCTTCGGCCAGGCCAGCACCACCGCCAGAAGTGCCACCGCCGCGGGGACTGCGGCGACGGCCAGCACCCACGGCCGCGCCTCCATCCCCGCCGCCTTCGACGCCCACCCCTGAAGCCAGTACATGCCCGCCAGCCAGACCGAGTTGATCGCCCCCAGCACGCCCGTCACTTTCCCCTGATGCCGCCCCGACACCTCCTGACTGAGCGCGAAGTACGTGGCGAACAGCCCGAGCGAGGCGAACCCGGTGACGCCGATGATCGGCTCGATGAACTCCCGCGGGGCGAACGGCAACAGTCCGGACGACATCGCCAGGAACACGCCGACGGCGTAGGTCTGCACGCGGGCGGTGTGCAGGTTCACCCCCGTCCGCACCAGGCCCACCACCGCCAGCCCGATCAGCCACGAGCCGATGTCGGCGGCGATGTAATACCGCGTGTTGAACCACAGGCTCTCGTCGGCCGAGTACCCCAGGTTGTCGCGGAGGTAGAGCGGCAGCCAGACGCGGAAGGTGTGCCAACTGGTGTTCACGCCCAGAATCAGCACCACCAGCACCCAGAAGCGGCGGTCGGCGAACACGGCGGAGAACGGTTCGCCGCCGGCCTGCTTCGGGACGACGGGGTGGACGAGCACCCGCTTCGGCACGGTGAACCACCAGAGCAGCACCCACCCCAGGCCGATGGCCCCGATGGCGCGGAACGGCAGTTGCCAGCCTTCGCCGCCGAACAGCCAGAAGCAGAACAGGATGACCGGCGGGGTGACGATCGCGCCGAGGCCGGTGCCGCTCTGGAAGACGGCGTTGCCCAGGCTCCGCTCGCTCGGGGCCATCACCTGCCGGATGGTGCGAATCCCGCACGGCCAATTGCCCGCTTCAAACAGGCCCAGCATCACCCGGCAGGCGAACAGCGTCCAGTAGTCGCCGGCGAACCCGGTGAGGAAGCCGGCCACGCTCCAGCCGACGACGGCGACCGGGTAGACCAACCGCACGCCGAACCGATCCACGATGATCCCGAACAGCACCGCCCCCACGCCGAACGCGATCTGGAACCCGCTCTCCAGCACGCCGTAGCCCAGGTCGTCGGTGCCCACCGCCGTCTTGATCTCCTTGCTCATCTGGTTGAGCGAGATGCGGTCCATGTAGTTCAGCGTGGTGGCGAGCAGCAGCACGCCGCACACCCACCACCGCCAACCGGACACGGGGGGATCAGGTGGGGTCATGGGGTGGGAGAAGAGTGGGAGGGAGGTGACAGTGTAGCCGGGAGGCAAGAGGAAAGGCGGGCACGCGGATGACGCGGCTTCGGCGCGGATCAACGCGGATCAGAGCAGAAAACGTCTCTGTCTTCATCCG
>JANNQE010000250.1:0-8239 GCA_031441625.1 Planctomycetia bacterium | reverse complement strand
GTGGTACTCGACGCCACTCACGGAGTGAGTGGACCACTTTCCGAGACCCGCTCGCGGAGCGAGCAGAACACTTCACTCAGTGTGCGGAAGACGGTTTCAGCTCCCCGGTGAACGGCCCGGCTCCGCCGGCCGCCCGAACGGGAGTGACCGCCCGCCGAGGGACTACGCTTACGCGATACCCCGCTCATGGCCGGCGACAAAATCCGCCTCCGATTCCGCAAGACCGGTGTCCTCCGGCTGCTCAGTCACCTCGACATGGTCCGCGCGACCGAGCGAATGCTCCGCCGCGCCGACCTCCCCTTCCGCAGCACCAACGGCTTCCACCCCACCCCCCGAATGGTGTTCGCCCTGTCGCTCCCCCTCGGGGCCGACGGGCTGAACGAGGTGCTCGAAGTCGAACTCACCCGCCCGCTCGACGCCGAAGACGTGCGAGACCGCCTGAACCGTCAGGCCCCGACCGGGTTGGAGTTCGTGTCCGCGGGCGAGGTGCCGTTGAAGGCGACGGCCGTGCCGCGGAGCGTGGTGTACACGCTCGACGTGCCGGACGATCGCGTCGAACCGGCCCGGCGGATCGCCGACGAACTGATGGCGTCGGACGAGGTGTGGGTGGATCGGTACAAGCCCCGCCCGCGGCGGCTGAACGTCCGGCCGTACCTGCGGGGAATCTCGATTGCGGAATGGGGAATGGGGAATGCGGAATGTGATGAAGTCGATTCTTCATTCCGCACTCCGCACTCCGCACTCCGCATTTCATTGTGGGTCACCCCAACCGGCACCGCGCGTGCCGACGAACTGCTCAAGCGGCTCGGCCTGTTCGACCTGCTCGACGCGGGGTTCATCCTCGCCCGCAGCGAACTGGCCGTCCGCGACGAAACACCGTCTGAGGCGGGCGAAGGTCCGCCGGACGGCCCGCCGGAAACGGCACCCCTGGATCACGCCCCGGTCGACACCGGGGGCGACGCGCCGACTCAGCCCGAATGGGGACTCTCCCCGAACGGCCCGGTGGTCGAGTGAAACACCGAATAGGGTGGCCCGCTCTCGCCGAGAGCGGGTTGGTCGTCACGCTCGCCGAGCGCGGCCCACCCGAGCAACACAAGGACTCATTATGAAGAAGGAAATGCTCATCAACGTCCTCCAACCGGAGGAGTGCCGCATCGCCATCGTCGAGGACGGCGTGCTGGAGGAACTGTACGTCGAGCGGGCCAGCCAGGAGACCTACGTCGGCAACATCTACAAGGGCAAGATCGTCAACATCGAAATGGGCATCCAGGCGGCGTTCGTCGACTTCGGCATCGGCCGCAACGGCTTCCTGCACGTGACCGACGTGGACCCGGTGTACTACAAGCACCTGCTGCCGAAGGAGATGTTGGACGAGCTGAGCGAGCAGGAGCGGGACGACCGGCCGCGGGGCGGTGCCAACGGCGGACGCCGGGGGGATCGCGGCCCGCGGCGACAGCGGGAGGACGCGGCCCCGGCCCCGCGGGAGATGACCAGCTTCCTGCCGCCCGAACCGCTGCCCGAAGGCACGACCGGCGAGAACGGGTTCACCGACATCGCGGAGGAGTTGGAAGAGGTCGGCGGGTTCGTGTCCGGGCTGGACGACGACGACGCGCCGGCCCCGCCACCCGTTCGCCGGATGCCCATTCAGGTGACGAACGTCGCCGAGCCGTTGGCCGTCACCCGCACCCCGGCCCCCGAACGGCCCGCCCGCCCCACCGCCCCCACCCCGCCGCCGGTCGATGTGAGCGACGACGAGGACGACGAGGAAGGCTTCGGTGCCGGGCTGGACGAAGACCCGCTGCCTGCCGTCGGTCGCCGGAAGCCGAACGAGGTGACGATCACGGACGCCGACGACGACGAGTCCGCCCCGTTCGCCGACACCGAGGCCGACGCGCCGGACGCAGAGGCGGAAACGGACGGTGAGGCGGAGGAGTCGCCCAAGAAGAAGCCCCGCACCGGCACCAAGAAGCCGGCCCCCGGCAAGAAGCCGGCCAAGGGCAAGGCCGACGACAAGGGCAAGGCCGAAGACAAGGGGAAGGGGGCGAAGCCGAAGAAGCCGACCAAGAAGAAGGAGGACGGCGACGGGCCGAAGTCGCGGCCCATGGACTCGGCCGAGCGGCGCACCGACGACGACGATCCGGAGATCCGCCCGTTCTTCGAGGACGAGTCCGGCGGGTTCGACGCGGACGCGCCGAACGACCGCTTCGCCAACGCCACCCCGCCCGACGACGAGGCCGACGGCGACGGGTTCGCCCCCTCCGACGGCGACCGCGAAGGGCCGACCGAAGCCCCGGTGGACACGACCGGGTTCAGTGAGGCTGACTTCGCCGAACTGGACGCCGCGACCGAGCGCCGCTTCCGCGAGAACGAGAACGACCGCGGCGGGCGTGGTGGCCCGCGGGGTGACCGCGGCGGGCGTGGTGGGCCGCGGGGCGACCGCGGGCCGGACCGCGGCCCCCCCCGTGGTGGCGACCGCGGCCCCGACCGCGGCCCGCGTGGGGGCGGGGGTGGCGGCAACTTCGGTGGGGGCGGGGGCGGTGGTGGCAACTTCGGTGGCGGTGGGGGCGGTGGTGGCAACTTCGGTGGCGGTGGGGGCGGTGGTGGTGATCGCGGAGGCCCGCGCGGGCCGATGCCGGGCAAGGCGCACACGCGGCACAAGGGGCTGCCGATCCCGCCGATTCAGGAGATCTTCAAGCGCGGTCAGGAGGTGATCGTGCAGGTCATCAAGGAAGGGATCGGCACGAAGGGGCCGACCCTGAGCACGTTCGTCAGCATCGCCGGGCGGTATCTGGTGCTCATGCCCAGCCTGACCCGCGTGGGCGTGTCCAAGAAGATCGAGGACCGCGACACCCGCCGCCGCCTGCGGGACATCATGGACGGGCTGAACCCGCCGGAAGGGGTCGGCTTCATCGTCCGCACGGCCGCCGTGGACCGCGACGAGAACGAGCTGCGGAACGACCTGGTCTACCTGCTGCGGCTGTGGCAGGTGGTGGTGCGGCGGATCAAGCGGCCGGGGCCGGTGGAGGTGTACCGCGAGTCGGACATGATCACCCGCACCATCCGCGACATCTTCACCGCCGACATCGACACCATCTACGTGGACGAGGAGAAGGCGTTCGCCCACGCCAGCGAGTTCCTGCAAATCGTCATGCCCAAGTACGCCGGGCGGATTCGCTATCACGGCGAGACGGAACCGCTCTTCCACCGCTTCCGCATCGACGAGGAGATCGCCCGCATCAACCAGAAGCGGGTGGAAATGCCCGGCGGCGGGTCGCTCATCATCGAGCAGACGGAAGCGCTGGTGAGCATCGACGTGAACAGCGGCAACTTCCGGGCGGAGGGCAACGCCGAGGAGACGGCCTTCCAGATGAACCAGAAGGCGGCGAAGGAGATTGCCCGCCAGCTGCGGCTCCGCGACCTGGGCGGGGTGATCGTCAACGACTTCATCGACATGCGGGCCGAGCACCACCGCCGCACGGTCGAGGACACGCTGAAGAACGCCCTGCGCCGCGACAAAGCCCGCACCAAGACGCTGCGTGTGTCCGAGTTCGGCATCATCGAGATGACCCGCCAGCGGATGCAGCCGTCGCTCAAGAAGCGGATCTACAACGACTGCCCGCACTGCATCGGCACCGGGTACGTGAAGACGAACGAGACGATGGGCATCGAGGTGATGCGGGCGCTGCAACTGGCCGCCCACCGCTGCCCCGGCGGCAGCACGCTGACGGTGACGGTCAACTCGGAGGTGGCCTTCTACCTGCTCAACCGCAAGCGGAAGGACATCACCGCCCTGGAGGCGCGGGCGAACATGGAGGTGACGGTCGAGGGCAAGTTCGGCGCGTCGCCCGACCTGTGCGAGTTGAAGTGCATCGACTCGAACGGCGTCGAGGTGCGGCTGAACGCGGGTCCGGCGAGCCGCGGCGGGCGGTTCGGCCCGCCGCCGGCGGGTCCGGCCGCCACCCACGGCGGCGGCGGGCACCAGGGACACGGCGGCAACGGCGGCGGTCGCCGGTATCAGGATTGACCATCGGCGAGCCGTGCGGCGTGAGCCGCCGGTCCAGAGACGGGGCGGGAAAGAAGGGATTGTGGTTGCTGGAAATAACGCCCCTTTCCAAGAGTTAGGGGCGTTTCTTACAACAAAGCAGATGGGTGCTTTGTTGTAAGAAATGGTCCCATGTGGGGGGGCGGAGGACAATTTCTCGTTTCCAGCAAGCGGCGTTCTTCCCCGCCCCAGAGTCAGACCGGCGGGAAAGAAGGATTGCTGGAAACGGGAAATCGGTGAAACACCCCCCACATGGGACCATTTCTTACAACAAACCGTGAGTCGCCGGATCTTGTAAGAAACGCCCCTAACTCTTGGAAAGGGGCGCTTTTTCCAGTTTCCAGAAACCGGTCGCCATCTCCAAGAGTTCCTTTTTCCCGCCCTGCTTCGATCAACCGACGCCTGACGGTGTTCGGCTCGCCAAAGCTCCCGCCACCAGCCGGTGGAACGCGTACCCACCCGCTTCTCGCTTTACGCTGAACCGACCCGTCGAATAGCTCCGGCTGCCCAGCCCGCGTTGCACCTGCTCGCAGATCAGCACGTCCTCCGCCTGCACCTGCTCGGCCACTTCCACGCTCTGCCGCTTGAACTCGTCCGTCGCGTCGGGTGAGAAGTAGAAGTCGAACACCACCCGGCAGCGGTCCACACCGAGCGGCAGCACGAGGTTCGTGTCCATCACGCCGTCCGACACGTTCACCATGAAGTTCGGCCACAGCCACCAGTAGGCGGCGGTGCCGGTGCGGGTGGCCCCGACGCTGCCGTCCGTCGGCGTGAGCGGGCTGGTCTGCACGGAACAGCGGTCGAACACATGCGTGTGGTATTGCTGGTAGTCGATAGCCCCGGCGAGTGCGGGGTGAACGGTGTGGACGTGGTACCCGCCGTCCAGGTAGTTATCGACGTACACCTTCCAGTTGCACGCCAGGTCGTAGGACCGGCGGGCGTGCCACATCAGGTTCCCCTCTCCCCGTGAGGGAGAGGGTGGCCGTAGGCCGGGAGAGGGGTTGTCTTCGCACACCCGACCCCTCTCCCCGTCCGGGGCGGAGCGCCCCGTCCGACCCTCTCCCGACCAGGGGTGTGGGGGCGGGTGCCCCCACTTGGAAGCAGGAGAGGGTGTCAGCGACGGAAACGGCCCGAACTCCTCCGCCACGCCCCGCGTCGGAGTCGCCACGCTCACCCACACCCACCGCCCGAACTCACCCACACCGCCGACCGGCACCAGCCCGTTGTCGGGCTTCTCGAAGTCGCACACGCCGTCCCATTCGGGCGTGCCCTTCAGCCGCCCGGCGAGGTCGTAGGTCCAGCCGTGATAGCGGCAGCGGAGTTTACCCACGCACCCGGCGTCGTCGTTCAAGATGGGTGCGGCCCGGTGCCGGCAGACGTTGAAGAACGCCCGCAAAATGCCGTCATCGCCGCGCACGATCAGGACGGGTTCGCCCGCGATGTCGGCGGTCAGGTACTCGCCCGGCTTCGAGACCTGTTCGACCCGTCCGACGCATTGCCAACTGCGTCCGAACACGGCGGCGCGCTCGGTGGCCAGCACCTCCGTGGCGGTGTACCAACTGGCGGGCAGCGTGTGCGCCCGCTCCAGTGGCAGGGTCGGGTCGAACGGGGCGAGCGGTGGCAACGGCATGAATCACCCTGTGGGTACGAGCGGCAGGCGGAACACGAACGTCGCCCCCGCTTCGCCTTCTGGTCGGACGAACAGGTCGCCGCCGTGTTCGCGGAGGGTCTTGCGGGCGGATGGCAAACCCAGGCCGGTGCCGCGGCTGCCCTTCGTGCTCACGAACGGCTTGAAGATCTCGTCACGCTTGTCGGCCGGCACGCCGGGGCCGTTGTCGCTCACGCGGATTTCGGCGAACCCGTCCCGCACCTCGACCGCCACCGCCACCCGCGGGTCCGGCATATCGACCACTGCTTCGACCGCGTTGCCGACCACGTTCAGCAGTGCCCGGTGGATGGCGTCGCCGTCGCACCGCACGAGCGGCAGCTCGCCGGCCGACAGGGTGAGTGACACCCCGCTGTCACCGGCCCGCCCGCGGACCAACTCCAGCACGTCGGCCGCCACCCCCCGCAGGTCGGTCGGGTCGAGGATCGGCTCGCGGTCCTTCGAGTAGCTGAGCATGTCCAGGATCAGTTCGTCGATCCGCCGCTGGTTCTTCTCCACCAGCCGCCACCCGCGGGTGAGCAGCTCCTTGTCGTCGCCGTCGAGTCCGCCCTTCACCATGTCCGAGCCGAACCGCACCCCCTGCATGATGTTCTTGATGTGGTGCGACAGGTCGGCGATGGTCTGCCCGACCGCCGCCAGCCGCTCGGCCTGGATCAGCCCGCGGTAGTATTTCGTTTCTTCGATGGCGATGGCCGCCTGGTGCGCCACCGCCGCGGCCAGCTTCAGGTGGTCGTCGGTGAACCGCGAGGTCGATTCGCCGTCGCCGAAGGTGTCGAGGAACAGTACGCCGACGGTCTCGTGCCGGCCCTTGAGCGGCACGCAAATCACTTCGCGGAGGTGATGCCGCATCACGCTCGCCCCGCCGCGGAACCGCTCGTCGGCCCCGGCGTCGGCGATCCGCACCCCCTGGTTTTGCCCCAGCACATGATCGACCACCGTGCGGCTGACCACCAGCTCACCGCCGCCACTGCGAGACCGCGCGGCCTTCGGCATGAGCGCCTTCGTGTCCGGGTCGAGCACCATCGCGCACCCGTGGTCGGCGTCGGTCGTCCGCACCACCAGTTCCACGATTCGGCCGAGCAGTTCATCCAGATCGACGATGCTGCTGACGGCGGCGGTCGTCTCGTACAGCACGGCGAGGTTGGCCAGACGCGAGCGAAGCCAGTCGGACGTGGCGGCGTGCGGCTGCGCGAGGATCTGACTGCCCGCTTCGGCGGACAGCCGTCCGACCACCGCCGACGGCATTTCGGGCTGACTTCGCACGACGATGCGGGTGAGGTCGTTCGTCGGCGGGTCGGTCTCGAACCGCAAGGTGGTCTCGCCGAGTGCGATCTGGTCGCCGTTCCGCAGGCCGGCGGATTGCACCGCCACGCCGTTCAATCGGGTGCCGTTGCCGCTGCCCAGGTCGTGCAGTTCCGCGCCGGCGGGGGTGATGCGCACTTCGCAGTGTCGCCGCGACGTGCGGAGGTCGGACAGGCAAACGGGGTTGGACGAAAGCCGGCCGACGACCGCGTCGGCGGCGAGCGGGAACACCCGGCCGGCGTCGGGGCCGGCGATGACGACGAGATGGGGCACGGAGAGGGCCGCGTGGGACGTGTCGGGATTTTACCCCGGCCCGCCGACACCGGCGCTACTTCTCCGGTTCCTCGTGCCCGACCTGCTTCACGCCGGGTGGGGCTTGCCCCTTCGCCCGCGGGTCGCTCTCGTTGTGGGCCTGGAACGGCAGCGGCAGCCGCGGCAGTTCCTCGCCCGCCAGTTCGGTGCGCCGTCGGATCGACCCGCTGCTGAACGGCCCGGCCCCCATCAGCCACAGGTCTTTGAGCGTACTCCGGGCGTCCACCAGCCCCGACTGCCACAGGGCGTCGCCCGACTTCCGCTCGTAGGCGAAGACGGCGAGCTTCGCCACGCCCTTCATGTCCGTCTTCTTGATGAGCGCGATCTCCGGAATCTGCGACGGCTGCCCCGTGACCACCACCGGCACCGACATGGCCGGCGTGCCGAGCAACAGCAGCGAGCTGCGGTCCGTGCCGACCGCCCCGCTGCGGGCCTCGACGATCACGTCGGACTCTTTGCGGTCCTCCCGCAGCTTCACCCCGTGGGCGAGCAGGTGCTGCCGCAGACTGCTGATGACGTACCCCTTGTCCACCGTGCCGTCCAGGTACTGCACGTCCAGGTACACGTTCCGCCCGCTGAGCGTGCCGCAGTCGATCTGCGCGACGGCATTGTCCACGGCGGCCGACACGAGCAGCATCTCGGACGCGGCGCGGGTGGTGTCGGTCATGCGGGTGGTGCCGCACCCGACGGCCCCGCACGCCAGCACCACGAACGCGAACGCGAACATCCCCCGGCGGGTCATGCGGGATCGCCCCCAGTCTGAGCGAAAAACGGTTGAAGTCTCCCCCGAAGGCGAGACCATAACGTCGGTGCCGATTCCGTCAAGCGAGACCTCACCCCGACGGGTCTGCCTCCGGATTTTGGCATTCCGGGCGAGCGGCGGCCGTGAGGCCGCTGTTCACAGCAGCAACAGCGGC
>JANNQE010000249.1:0-3573 GCA_031441625.1 Planctomycetia bacterium | reverse complement strand
GGTGCGGCGGGGGGGGGCGGGCTCTTTTTGTGTTTCTGGGGCCGTCACTGGGCCGGGGCCGCGGCGCCCCCCCCCCCCCCCGCCCATCGGGGGGGGCGCCCCCCCCCCCGCTCCCGGCCAACACGAGTGCCGCCCGACAGGCGGCACCTACTTCTTAGGAGCGCCCATGTCTTCGCCCGACCTCGACTCACCCGGCCCGCGGCGGCGGGTGCTGTGGCTGTCCACGGCCGCGTTCACCCTGCTGTTCGCGGTGTGGCTGATGTTCGGCATGCTGGCCGTGAAGTTCAAGAACGAGCTGTCGCTCACCGACGGCCACCTGTACAACCTGACGCTCACGGCCATCCTGAGCGGCTCGCTCTTGCGGTTCAACTTCGGCGTGTGGGCGGACAAATTCGGCGGGCGGAAGGTGATGACACTCCTGCTGCTGCTGCCCGTCGTCCCCACCGTGCTCGTCAGTTTCGCCACGGAATACTGGCAACTGCTGGCGCTGGCCGGGCTGTTCGGCGTCGCCGGCAACTCGTTCAGCGTGGGCATCGCGTGGTGTGCGGCGTGGTATCCCAAAGAGAAGCAGGGGCTGGCGCTGGGCGTGTTCGGGGCTGGCAACGTGGGCGCGAGCGTGACCAAGCTGTTCGGCCCCGCGCTCATCGCCCTCATCCCCGCGGCCGGCTTCTTCGACGGGGCAATCCCCGGCGGGTGGCGGTTCATCCCGCTCGTGTACGCGGTGCTGCTGGTGGTCATGTCGGCCTTGGTGTGGTTCCTTTCGCCGAGTCCGGACCGCACGCCGGCGAAGGCGAAGACGTTCGGCGAGACCATCAAGCCGGTCGGCAAGTTGAAGGTGTGGGAGTACAGCCTGCACTACGTCGTCGTGTTCGGTGCCTACGTCGCCCTCTCCGGGCTGTTGCCCAACTACTATGTGGCGAACTACGGCGGCGAGCTGGCCGGGCGGCTCGGCTTCACCCCGCAACTGGCCGCCGACTTCGACACGTTCTCCAAACTGAAGGGCGAGGGCTACACCACGTACATGAAGGCGAACCCGGAGGTGAGTGCGGGCTACGACAACCTCGTCGGCACGGTGGGCGTGCTGGCGGCGCTCTGCTTCGTCTACCCGGCGTCGCTGCTGCGACCGCTCGGCGGCTACCTGTCCGACAAGTTCGGCCCCCGTGTGGTGATGGCGGCCGTGTTCTGGGGGATGCTCGCGGCCGGCGCGGTGCTGACGTTCTTCCCCGGCGTCGGCGTGTGGGGGTTCACGGCTGCGCTGTTCGCGCTGGGCGTGGGCATGGGCGTCGGCAAGGCGAGCGTGTACAAGATGATCCCCGATGCCTTCCCGGCCGACGTGGGCGCGGTCGGCGGGCTGGTGGGATTGCTCGGCGCGCTCGGCGGGGTGCTGGTGCCGCTGCTCGCGGGGCCACTGCAATCGGCCACCGGCAGCCCGCAGATGCTGTTCGGCGTGCTGCTCGGCCTGACGGTTCTGAGCACCGGCTGGTTCTACGCCGCCGGCTGGCTGGCCAAGCCGGCGCGGGTGCCGGAGCGAGCGGCGGCGGCGGTGTAATGGTTGTTCCGATTGTTCCGACGGCGCAGACGCGATTCCCCTCAAGTGCGCCCGCACCGCCCGGATCGCTACGACCGGCGATCCGATACAGCCGATCCCGAAGAGACAATCGGCCCCAACCCCTCTCGGGCCGATCTTCGGGAGAAGTCGCACATGTCTGCCCTGCGGAACTTCCTCGCCGCCACCGCCTTGACCGGCGGCGGGGTGGTGTTCGGCCAAACTTCCTCCCCACCGCCCGTCTCGTTCCTGCCGCCGGTGAATGCACCCACCACCCGCGGCGAAATGCCGATCCCGGTCCCGCCCAAACCCGTGCCTGCCGTCACACCCGCCCCGGCGCCTCAGCCCGTGCCGGCAGCCGTCCCCCCAGCGGCCACGCCGGCCCCGGTCGTTTCCACCGCCCCGGCTCCGGCGGTCACGCCGGCCCCCGTCGCCCTCGGTCCCGTCTGTGGCACGGACTGGTCGAAGATCCCCCGCGTGCGTGCGTTCCCCCGCATCGGCAACTTCCCCGTGCTGCCGACCGGCCCCGGCTACTACTCGGTCATCGACCTGTTCCGCGGGTGCGAGGCGAAGGCCCCGCCCAAGCACCCGTACCCGCGGTTCGGCCTCATTCAGCCGTCGTTCTTCGACGTGGACAACTTCAGCTACCTGGACGACCCGAAGAACACCGAGCACGACTTCTTCGACCCGCTCAAGCGGATCCGCCTGGGCGACAACTGGCAGTTCACCACCGGCGGCGACTACCGCGTGCGGTATCAGAACGAGTACAACTCGCGGCTGACGCAGACGAACAACGACTACCTGCTGAACCGGACGCGGGTGTACGGCGACCTGTGGTTCCGCGACCGCTTCCGCATCTTCGCCGAGGGGATTTTCGCCTCGTCCGGGGCCGAGAACCTGCCCCCGCTGGCCATCGACGAGAACTACGCCGACTTCCTCAACCTGTTCCTGGACGCCAAGTTGATGACGCTCGCCGGCGCGCCGGTGTACGCGCGGGTGGGCCGGCAGGAACTGCTGTTCGGCTCGCAGCGGCTCGTCTCCCCGCTCGACTGGGCGAACACCCGCCGCACCTTCCAGGGGGCGCGCCTGTTCCGCACCACCGAGAAGACGGACGTGGACATCTTCTGGGTGCAGCCGGTGGTGCCGAACCGCGAGCGCCTGGACTCGGTGGACAACAACCAGAACTTCGCCGGGGCGTGGGTGACGCACCGCTTCGACAAGCAGCACTCCGCCGACGCCTACTACCTGATGCTCGACAACACCAACCGCACCGTGCAGCAGGGCCTGACCCGCGCGCCGTTCACGCGGCACACGTTCGGCGGGCGGCTGGTGGGGCAGGGTGTGGGGTGCAACGAGAACGTGCTGTACGACTTCGAAGGGGCGATGCAACTGGGCACCGACGACCGCCGCAACGTGGTGGCGGGCATGGCCACCGCCGGCCTCGGCTATCACCTGAAGGGGCGGCCGTGGAACCCGACCCTGTGGATGTACTACGACTACGCGAGCGGCGGCACCGGCCGGACGGTGAACACGTTCAACCAGCTCTTCCCGTTCGGCCACTACTACCTGGGGTGGATCGACCAGGTGGGGCGGCAGAACGTCCACGACGTGAACGTGCAGTTGTACCTGTACCCGGCCAAGTGGCTGACGGTGTGGGTGCAGGGGCACAGCTTCTACCTGGCGAACCGCCGCGACGCGCTATACAACGCGGCCGGGGCTGCCATTCGGCGGGACGCGACCGGGCGGGCCGGTGCGGAAATCGGACAAGAGGTGGACGTGACGCTCAACTTCCACGTGAGCAAGCACGTGGACGTGCTGACCGGGTACTCGCACCTGTTCGGCGGCAGCTTCCTGAAGAACACGGCCGGGCCGAACGCGGCGGCGAACGCCGGCCAGTTCTTCCTCCAGACGAGCTACCGCTGGTGAAGTGACCGGGCGAGCCGCCTGGGTGGTAGTCCCGAAGGGACGACGGGGAGTAGGCAGGGGGGGGGCGGGCGACCGGGGGGGCAACCCCTGGGCCCGCTGCG
>JANNQE010000248.1:0-5651 GCA_031441625.1 Planctomycetia bacterium | reverse complement strand
CCACCCCGGTGAACGACCCCGTTGGGGTCGGGTGAGATCTGTGCATCGAGTCCCAGGGTGTCGGACCTACGGTCCTCAACCCTGGGCTGCGAGAACAACCCCGTTGGGGTTGACCGGCAATCCTCTCTTCTCTGTGTCTCTGTGCCTCTGTGGTTAGCTCCTCCGAATTCCCACTCACATCACCGGCAGGTCTTTGGGCAACACCGCCTTGGCGTCCTTCGGCAGGGGCATCTTCTCCTTCAGCTTGGTCGTCTTGTTCTCCGTCTCCCCGCCGGTGGTCAGGAACCAGCGGTCGGCGGCTTTCGTCAGCCCGCTGTCGATGTTGGTCACCGGGTTGCTGTCGGCGGTGAACCGGGCTTCCGTGGCGGCTTTCCACTCACCTTTCTCGGACCGCACCCAGGCGTTGCCGTACTCGGCCGTCCGCACTTTGGTGGTGCTCACCTTGTCGCGTTTGAAGTCTTCCACGAACGAGTAGTACCCGCCCAGCTTCTTCTTGTCGGTGACGGTGCTGAAAGTGGTCATGTGCAGCCACTCCTTCTTCGCCGGCAGGTACAAGTAGCCGGCGAAGGCCACGCGGTCTTTCTCGCCGGTCACCTCTTCCGCCGTCACCAGGAAGCGGTACGTGTCGCCTTCCTTCCAGTCGAAGTCGTAGAAGCTCTGCCCGCCGGTGCCCTCCCCGCCGAACCGCCCGATCCGCACCCCTTCGCCCTTGTGCAGGTTCTTCACCCGCTTCTCTTCCGGCACCTTCTTCGGGTCGTCGCCGCCGGCCGGGTCCCACACGCTGAAGATGGCCAACTTCTTGCCGTTGCCCAACTGCTGGATGCCGAAGTACCCGCTGTTGAACCCGGCGGCGCAAAAGTAGGTGCCGTCGGCACTCTCGCGGACGGTCGCCTCGACGTAGAAGGCGGTGCCCGCGTCGGCGGTGTACCCGACGTGGACCGACCGGCAGGCGATGCCCTTCAGCTTCTCGTCGGCCGTGGCGACGGCGGGGAGGAGCAGCAGTGCGAACAGGGGAAGCGTGTGGCGCATTGTGGGAATAGTCACAAAAGGAGGGACACGGATGACACGGAACAAGCAGGGATGAAGAGGATCAGAAAGAAATCAGTGTTGTTCTGATCCTCTTCATCCCTGCTTCCATCCTCTTGATCCGTGTCCTGCTTTCTTATGACCTCCGAACAGCCACCCCCCCGCCGTTTGGTTCAAGCCGGCTTCCCAACTTATCCGATCAACCGGAAGGGTGGAACTTCGCCCGCAGCGCGG
Source organism: Planctomycetia bacterium (assembly GCA_031441625.1). Lineage (GTDB taxonomy): Bacteria > Planctomycetota > Planctomycetia > Gemmatales > Gemmataceae > JALHQU01. The sequence goes on along the minus strand of JANNQE010000248.1, from coordinate 4,391 downwards.
GGATTGCCGATCTTGCGGGGGCCGGACATGCGATTGCCCAGATTGCTCACCTTCGCGCTCGGCGTACTCGCGTGCGCCCCGCTCGCCCGCGCCCAGGAGCCGAAATACTGGCCGCTGAACAAAATCAGCTTCCCGGTCGACATGGCCGAGTTCAACAAGCTGAACCCGAAGCCGGTGTCCATCCTGTTTTACTCCGCTCCGGTCGGCGGCAAGTTCACGCAGATCTACAACCGCAAGCCGAGCGAACTCGACGAGATCGTGGACACCAAAGACCCGGCCGCCACCCCCCGCCGCGGGTTCACCTACCCGGCCACTGCCGACGGCGACGAAGAGTTCGCCGTGCAGTACGAGTACGCCGACGGCACCCGCACGCCGGCCAAGCCCTCCCCGCAATACCGCATCAAGTTCGACACCCGCCCGCCACTCGTGAAGGCGGTCGCCAACGGAAACAGCAGCATCCGCTGGCAGGTGACGGACGAGAACCTCGTTCGCGAGTCGATCCGCGTGGAAGGGCGGTACGTCGGCAACGAGAAGTGGGAGCCGCTCAACACGGGCGAACTGAAAGAAGACGACTCGTTCAAGTGGAACGTGCCCCCCGGCAAGACGCTCGAAGTGCGGGTGTACGCCCGCGACCGCGCCGGGCACGAGAACCGCTCGCTGCCGGTCAAGCTGGTCGGCGGCGACGGCGGCAAATTCGACGACCGGGTGAAGCCGGGCGGTGGGCTGGCCCCCGCACCGACGGGGTCGTTCGGCGACCCGGTGAAATCGAACCCCGGCGGCAAGGTGGGCACCGGGTTCGGCGGCATGGACGAGTTGCCGGTGAACCGGCCGAAGATCGAGTACGTGAACACGAACAAGTTGAAGGTGACTTCCAAGGTGACGCACATCACCCGGAGCGGGGTGAAGGCGGCGCAACTGTTCGCCCTCGAGCCGACGAGCGGGGCCGACTGGAAGGCGGTCGGCAAACGGGAGAACCTGACCATCACGCCGGAGTCGGCCGACGCCGAGCGGTTCGTCAGCATCGACTACGAAGCCCCGCGGGACGGCTTGTACGGGTTCGTCCTTCAACCGATCAGCGGGGCCGGCACCAAACAGGAAGACCCGCGGGCCGGCGACACCCCGCAATACCTCGTGTACGTGGACACCACCCAACCCGAGTTCAAGTTCACCAACGTGAACGTCCTCGGAGGCGGGCTGAACGGCCCGCTGGTGGAAATCCTGTGGGACGCGAAGGACAGCGGCAGCGGGTTCCACCCCGAGCCGATCGTGCTCGAGTACAGCGAGGACGGGCAGAAGTGGAAGCCCATCACCGCGAAGACGGCCAATGCCGGCCGGTACACGTGGGAGATCACCGACAAGAAACTGTGGAAGTTCTTCGTCCGGGGTTCCGCGTCTGACATGGCCGGCAACACCAAAATCCTCACCTACTCGGACGACAAGGGCACGCCGACGCCGGTGATGGTGGACCTGGACAAGCCGAGCGGGAACGTGGACAAGGTGAACCCGAACGGCCCCGCGTCGGTGCCGAAGGGCATCAGCTCGGACTTCCCCGGCACGAGCGGCGGCGGGGTGACGACGATCTCGGGTCCGCCGGACAAGCTGCCGGTCATGCCCATCGGTAGCCCCGCCCCGAAAGACCCGCCGCCGGCCATCCCGACCGGCAAGCCGAACGTCGCCCCGATGCCAGTCATCACACCGATGCCCGGTAGCGTGCCGATCCCCGCCCCGTTCGACAACAAGAAGGACGACCCGAAACCGCCGACGAAGCCCACCGACCCGAAGAAGCCGGAGGACAAGAAGAAGGTGGACATGGACCTGCCGGTCGAAGTGCCGGGCGGGCAGCCGATCAGCATCCCCCCGCCGCCCGTCACCCCGCTGCCGGACGTGTCGCCGGCGGTGGTGCCGCTCCTGCCGGTACTGCCACCGATTGGCGAACACGGGAAATGACCTGAAAGTCTTGTTCGCCCGACGCGCGAGCGAGGGGCCAGCCACCTCGGCGTTTCCGCTTCGCTGGCGGGCCCCTCGCTCGCGCGTCGGGCGAACAAAGACACATGCACCGCAAGTGTTTACGTCGGTTGTGACGGCCCGCGGTGGTCGCATTCAACATCCCAACGGAGGTCGGACGCGCAACAGACCGACCCGCCGCCGTATCATGGTCGGGGTTGCCCGCGGGCCGGAGTCGGGGTACTTTTTGCACGGGTTAGTCCAGAGGTCGTCGTCATGATGTTCCGCCGTCTTCTGGTTGCGTCATTCGCCGTGGCCGCACTCGTCCCGTCCGCTTGCCTGCGGTCGAAGAAGGAGTCGTCGGTCCTGGCCGAGTTGCAGCGGCCGAAGCTGCCCGCCCCGCAGCCACCGTTGCCCACGTCCGGTGGCGACGCATTGCCGTCGAACGGCGGGGTGCAGCCGCCCAAATTCGACCCGAAGACGAGCAGCATTCCCGCCTTGCCCGGAATGCCCGGCACCGCCTCGCAGCCGCTCCCGCCGTCGTCCGTGCCGGATGTCCCGCTCAGCTTGCTCACCGACTCCGAACTCGAAGTCCGGTTGGCGTCGGCCACCGGCGACGAACGGAAGGGCATTTTGGAACGCCTCCGCGACCGCCGCCAAGAGAAGAAGGACAAGGACAAGCCGGCACTGCCGCCGGCCGTCGAGCCGAAGCCGCCCGCCCCGCCGCCGGACGCCCTGCCGAAGGATCCGCCGCCCAAGCCGAAGATCGAACTCCGGGCCGACCCGAAGCCGGTCGAAGCGAAGCCGGCCGTGGACCCGAAGCCGACCGCGAAAGGCGAACTGAAAACCGTCCGCGACCTGATCGCCGCCGCGCTCAAGGCGGGCGAGGCGATGCCCAGTTTTGAAGCCCACCTGACGAAGCGAGAGGTGGTGAAGGGCAAGGAGCAACCGCCGGAAGAGGCGGTGTATCGCTTCCGCGTGGACCCGCTGAGCGTCCACATGCGGGTGGTGGGCGAAGTCGGCACCGGCCGCGAGGTGATGTGGGTGAAGGGCCAGAACGAGAACAAGATGACCATCGTGACGGGCAAGGGGGACAACATCCTGCTCGGGGCCGGGAAGAAGATGACGATGGACCCGGACGACCCGCTCGTCACGGCCAAGTCTCGTTACCGCATCTACGAGGCGGGCATGCAGCGGCCGATCGGGATGCTCACCAAGTTCGTCGATCAGGCGGAGGCGGGCAAGCGGCCGGCCGACTCGGTGCGGTACCTCGGCCAGGTGGACCGCAAGGAGTACAAGGGGAAGTTGCACCTAGTGGAAGTGGTGCTCAACACCGACGACGACAAGTTCCTGCCCAAAGGGGGCAAGCGGCAGTACCACTTCGACGCCGACCCGAAGTCGCCGGCGCACGACCTGCCGGTGCTCGTCATCTCCCTCGACCACGAGGGCAAGGAGGTAGAGTACTACTGCTTCACCGACTTCAAGCTGGTCGGCCAACTGACCGACGCCGACTTCGACCACACGAAGGTGGGGAAGAAGAAGTAGGCCCATCGGCCGGCTCCTTCGGGGCGGCTCCCGTTCTCGCATCGGGTCCCCAGGGCTTCCGCCCTGGGCTACGAACGACGGCCGCTTCGCGGAGTCGGCGGTGAAGTTGTCTTGCGTCCCGAAGGGACCGCCCTCCGTAGCCCAGGGCGGAAGCCCTGGGGCGGGCAACCCAGTCCATTCCTGTCAAAACGGCAGTCACTGCCACCACTTTCGCCCGTCCGCCGATCCCGCTTGCGTTCCGCAACTCCCGTGTGCTAAATTCCTTGCGCTCAGTCTTCCGCGGCCGGGGCGTTCCCGGCGTCGGAATTGCTTGGCACATTCCCCGTGGCTTTCCCGCCGCGTGGACCTCGGGCGAACGGTTCGTCCCGGGAGGTGTCCCGATGACCGCCGAACTGACCGAGCCGACGACGGACGCACGCCCGTACTCGATCCTCGTCACCGACGACGACGCCGGCAGCCGCGACACCATCGCCGGTCTGCTGGCCGACCGCGGGTTCGTCATCCGCACCGCCGCGTGCGGCGAAGAGGCCATCGAGATCGTGCGGTGCGACACCATCCATCTGGTGGTGTTCGACCTGCACATGCCGCGGATGACCGGGCTGGAGGCGCTCCAGCAGGTGCGGCTGTTCAACGAACTGCTGCCCGCCCTGCTCGTGACGGCCGAACCCACCCGCGAGGTGATCCGCCGCGCGCAACAGGCGCACGTGTACAGCGTGCTGCCCAAGCCGGTGAACGCCAGCCTGTTGGTCCACCTGCTGCGGCGGGCGCTGTCCACCGCCTACGGCGGGCCGACCCAACCTTAAGTCGGTGCCGGCTGCCGGGCGGCCCCAGCCCAGAAGTGGCGCCCGGCCGGCGGGCCCCCCATTTAACCCGGCGGCGGGGGGCGGGAGGTGTTACCGCGG
>JANNQE010000247.1:0-2201 GCA_031441625.1 Planctomycetia bacterium | reverse complement strand
CGAGAAGGGCGACGCCTACCCGGACACGCTGGTGGGCACCGACAGCCACACGACGATGGTGAACGGCCTGGGCGTGCTCGGCTGGGGCGTCGGCGGCATCGAGGCCGAAGCCGCCATGCTCGGCCAGCCGGTGAGCATGCTCATCCCGCAAGTGGTCGGCTTCAAACTGAGCGGCAAGCTGAAGGAAGGGACGACCGCCACCGACCTCGTGCTGACCGTCACGCAGATGCTCCGCAAGAAGGGGGTGGTCGGCAAGTTCGTCGAGTTCTTCGGGCCGGGGTTGGCCGACCTGCCGCTCGCCGACCGTGCCACCATCGCCAACATGGCCCCCGAGTACGGGGCGACGTGCGGCATCTTCCCCGTGGACGCCGAGACGCTGACCTACCTCCGCACGACTGGCCGCAGCGACGAGCAGATCGCGCTGGTGGAGGCGTACATGCGGGAGCAGGGCCTGTTCCACGACGCGAACACGCCGGCCGCGATTTACACCGACACGCTCGAACTGGACATGGGCAACGTGGTGCCCAGCATGGCGGGGCCGAGCCGCCCGCAAGACCGCGTGGCCCTCACCGACGTGAAGAAGTCGTTCTACGACGCCCTGCCGAAGCTCAAGGAGGCGGCCTTGGGGGCGAAGAAGAAGGCCACCCCGCTCGCCATGGCCGAGGCGAAAACTGGAGATGAGCCGACGAGCGGCGGCCAACTGACCGACGGCAGCGTGGTCATCGCGGCCATCACCAGTTGCACGAACACCAGCAACCCGTACGTGATGGTGGCCGCCGGGCTGGTGGCGAAGAAGGCCGGGGAGAAGGGGCTGATGACGAAGCCGTGGGTGAAGACCTCGCTCGCCCCGGGCTCGAAGGTCGTGACCGACTACCTGACCGACAGCGGCCTGCTGCCGGACCTGGAAAAGCAGCGGTTCCACGTGGTCGGCTACGGCTGCACCACGTGCATCGGGAACAGCGGGCCGCTGCCCGAGGCCATCGGCAAGGAGGTGATCGACAAGGCGCTCGTCGTGAGTGCCGTCCTCAGCGGCAACCGCAACTTCGAGGGGCGGGTCCACGGCGACGTGCGGGCGAACTACCTGGCAAGCCCGCCGCTCGTGGTCGCCTACGCCCTCGCCGGCAGGGTGGACATCGACTGGGACACGGAGCCGCTGGGCAAGGACCCAGCCGGCACCGACGTGTTCCTCAAAGACATCTGGCCGACCATCGGCGAGGTGAAGGAGGTCGTCGAGAAGTCGATCAAGAAGGAGAGCTACCAGCGGATCTACGCCGGGGTGTTCGACGGCGACGAGAACTGGAAGGCGCTGCCGGTGCCGACGGGCAACCTGTTCGCGTGGGAGGCGAAGTCCACGTACATCGCCAACCCGCCGTACTTCGTCGGCATGGGCCGCACGCCCCCGCCGGTCGGCGAGATCAGCGGCGCCCGCGTGCTCGCCCTGCTCGGCGACAGCATCACCACCGACCACATCTCCCCCGCCGGCAACATCAAGAAGGAGACGCCCGCCGGGGCGTACCTGCTGGCCAACGGCGTCGAGCAGAAGGACTTCAACCAGTACGGTGCCCGCCGCGGGCACCACGAGGTGATGATGCGGGGCACGTTCGCCAACGTGCGGCTGAAGAACGCCCTCGTGCCGGGCGTCGAAGGCGGCGTGACGCGGTTCCTGCCGGACGGCGAGCCGATGAGCATTTTCGACGCGGCCCTGCGGTACAAAGCCGAGGGCACCCCGCTGGTGGTGATCGGCGGCAAAGAGTACGGCAGCGGGAGCAGCCGCGACTGGGCGGCGAAGGGGACGAACCTGCTCGGCGTGAAGGCGGTGATCGCCGAGAGCTACGAGCGGATCCACCGAAGTAACCTGGTGGGCATGGGCGTGGTGCCGCTGCAATTCAAGGCCGGTGACAATGCGGTGTCACTCGGGCTGACGGGCGAGGAGGTGTTCAGCCTCGACGGGCTGGTGAACGGGCTGACGACTAACTTCAGCGGCGGGAAGGAGTTGACCGTGCGGGCGGCGAAGGCCGACGGCACGGAAACCACGTTCAAGGCCGTCTGCCGCATTGATACCCCGCAAGAGGTGCTTTACTACCAGCACGGCGGCATCCTGCCGTATGTGCTGCGGCAGTTGCTCGGAGCGTGACGGTCCAGGTAGGGTGGGTCCAGCGACGGCCTCCGTCGCGCCGACCCACGGGGTCGGATTCGCCGTG
>JANNQE010000246.1:0-13027 GCA_031441625.1 Planctomycetia bacterium | reverse complement strand
GCGGCACGGCGCTGCTCGAAGTGGGGGCCGGGGCGTTCGACCCGATGCGGGCGATGCGGCACTTCATGGCCGGCTTCTTCCTGGTGTTCGGCTTCTTCAAGCTGCTGAACGTGCCGGCGTTCGCCGACTCGTACCGCGGGTACGACGTGGTGGCGAAGCTGTGGCCCGTCTGGGGGTTCGTCTACCCGTTCGTGGAGGTGCTGCTCGGTGCCGGCTACCTGGCGAACGTCTGGCCGGTGGCGGTGAACGTCGTCACGCTGGTGGTGATGGGCGTGAGCACCGTCGGCGTGGTGCAGAGCGTGTTGAACAAGCGGAAGATCCGCTGCGCCTGCCTGGGCACGGTGTTCAACCTGCCGATGACCGCGATCACCATCGTCGAAGACGTGCTCATGGTCGGCATGTCTGCGGGCATGCTGGTGTGGCTGGCGGTGGGTGGGTGACTTTCATTTTGACGGACAGCGGGCGACCGCTTACGCTCCACGAGTCGAATCCCAAGTTCGGCCGTGGAGGACAGTAATGTGTGACTCTTCGGACAGCCCTTCGAGACCCGGGGATGACTGCGAACGGGTCACCGAGCCGCTGTACCAAGCCTACGGGACTCGATACCGGGACGATGGTGCGCAAGCGGCCGTTGAGTGGTTCGCCAGCCTCTCATCCGAGGTTCGCAACCTGTTCGCCGCACATGCGTGCCAGATGGATGCCGGGTGCGGTAGCTTCAGCCACTTCTACACCTTCTCCTTTGGAGCGCTCGCGCACGAAGCCGTTGACGGACTCCTGGCCCTTGGGCTTCCAAGATGTGCAGAGCTGGTAGCGGAGGCGAACAGGTTCTTCGGACCAGCCGTGCCACGGGATCACGAAACTCGGCATCGACTACTCGAATCCGGCGGCATCTTCTCCGACGGTCACATTGACCGTTCCGTGTGCCGTGTTGGGTATCGTTCTGTCGCTCGCGCGCCGGATTGGGAGTACAGGAGGGAATGGGATTTCAACGAATTGGACTGCCTACTCTGGGCAGCGTTCGATGAAGAAGCTCCAGATGGGTTTCTCTCGGTTGCGGATCGCTACTCGAGGCAAATCCGGGTTGAACTGAGCGCAACGCCTGACCCGGCCACGTGAGGCTCTTGATCTGTTCGGTGCGCAATTCAACCCCAACGGGGTTGTTCTCACAGCCCAGGGTTGAGGACCGCAGGTCCGACACCCTGGGGAACTGCATTGCGTGAACGACCCCTACAGGGTCGAATCGAGTGTAATCTCCTCCGTCCCAGGGTGTCGGTGCTTCGCACCTCAACCCTGGGCTGAGGGAACGACGCCGTTGGCGTCGAACGCAGGTTCGCCCCCATACGCTATACCCTTGATGTCCTCTTCATTCTGAGGCGGGTACGGGCATGGCGGAACCATTCGGCGTGGCGGTCATCGGGTGCGGGACGGTCGGCAGTGGGGTGGTGAAGATCCTGACCGAACACGCGGGGCGGCTGGAGCAGCGGTCCGGGCGGTCCATTGCCCTGCGGCGGGTCGTCGTCCGCGATCTCGCCAAACGGCGCGAGGTGTCGCTGCCCGCCGGCATCGTGAGCACCGATTACACCGCCGCCCTCCGTGACCCGTCGGTTCACGTCGTCATCGAACTGATCGGCGGGACGACCACCGCGAAGCGGATCGTGCTCGACGCCCTGGCCGCCGGCAAGCACGTCATCACGGCGAACAAAGCCCTGCTCGCGGATGCGGGGAATGAAATCTTCGCGGCGGCACGCGCGGCGGAACGCACCGTCTGCTTTGAAGCCGCGGTCGCCGGCGGGGTGCCGATCATCCACGCGCTGGGCGAGAGCCTTGCGGCGAATCAGGTCACGAGCATCCAGGCCATTCTGAACGGCACGTCAAACTTCATCCTGACGGCGATGGCCGACGGTGGCCGGAGTTACGCCGACGCACTCGCCGAAGCCCAGCGGCTCGGCTATGCCGAGGCCGACCCGACGCTCGACGTGGACGGGTCGGACGCCGCCCACAAGCTGGCCGTGCTCGCCCAGATCGCGTTCGGCGTGGCCGCCCGCCCGCACGAGATCGAGCGCGTCGGCATCGACCGCATCGAGGCCATGGACATCCGCTTCGCCGGCGAACTCGGGTACGCCATCAAGCTGCTCGCGGAAGCGTGGGCGTCGCCCGACTCGAACGGCAAATCCACGGTCGCGCTTCACGTCGCCCCGGTGATGGTCCGCAAGACGGACATGCTGGCGCAGGTGCGCGGGGCGTACAACGCCATCCAACTGATCGGCGACGTGGTGGGCGAGACGCTCTACCAGGGGCCGGGGGCGGGCATGATGCCGACCGCCAGTTCGGTGGTGGCCGACCTGATCGACCTGGCCGTCGGGCGGGCGCAGAAGACGTTCGCCGCGGCCAACCTGTGGTCCGGGGCCGACCGCGGGTTCACCATCGAGCCGTCGGAGAAGGTGCGGAGCCGCTTCTACCTGCGGCTGCTGGTGCGGGACAAACCGGGCGTGCTGGCCGACGTGTGCCGCGCGCTGGCCGACCAGCAGATCAGCATTTCGAGTGTGATTCAGCACGAGGCCCGCGAAGACCACCCCGAGCAACTGGTGCCGCTCGTCATCATGACGCACTACGCCGAGACGGGCCGCTTCCGCACTGCGGTGAAGGGGATCGACACCCACCCGGCGATGGGCGAGAGGGCGGTGGCATACTCGGTGGACGACTGAAGAGGTGACGCACTACTGCCGCACCAGCGGCTTGGTCGCGTTCAGGAAGAGGGCGGCCACGGCCGCGAGGGAAAACGTGGTGGCGCACACGGCGAACGCGGCCGGCCAGCCCGAAGTGCTCACGCCCGGCACGGCGAAGCTGCGTTGCACCCAGCCGAGCAGCACCGGGCTGGCGGCGGCCCCCAGGTTGCCCCACATGTTCGCCCACCCGAGCGCCGCCCCGGTGTGCCGCCCGCCGATGTCCTGGGCGAACGCCCACACCGCCGGGATGCCCAGGTCGACGAACACCGCCATCACGCACAGCATCGCCACCACCAGCATGTAGTCGGTCGTCATGGACGCCACCGCGCACGCCATCGAGCAGACGAACAGGCTCACCCCAATCGGCAGCGCCCGCCCCCACCGCAGCCCCACCCGCTTCGTCAGCGCGTCCGTGAGGAACCCGCCGGCGAACATGCCGACGAGGCCCACCCCCAGCGGCAGCGAGGTCCACACGCCCTTCCACAGCCCGGTCAGCCCGTGCCCCTTTTCCAGGTAGTCGCCGAGCGAGTTGATGATGAACGCCCAGCCGATGTTGATGCAACACTGCGTGAAGCTGCTCAGCCACAAGTTGCCGCTGGACACGATCTCCCACAGTGGGAACCGCTCGGCGGCCTTCGCAGGGGCGGGCGGCACGAGCGCGGCTTCGGCGGCGTTCGCCCGCGGGTGTTCGGCCGCCCGGTCACGGGCGAGGAACCAGTACACCACCGCGTAGGCCATGCCGAGGACGCCGAACAGCCCGAGTGTCGTCCGCCACCCGCCGACGTTCACGAACGCCACCACGAGGACCGGTGTGAGGAGCAGGCTGAGCCACCCGCCGGCCCGACCGCCGAGCGCAACCAAGCTGCTGGCGACTCCGCGGCGGTGGACGGGGAACCAGTTCCGCACGAGTGAGGCGGCGATGGGGTACGCGCCGGCTTCGGTGACGCCGACCAGCAGTCGCGCCGCCACCAGCACCACGAACCCGCCGCTCAGCCCGGTGAGGACAGTGAACGCCGACCACAGGAACAGGCAGGCGGCGAACGTGTGCCGCAGGCCGAACCGCAGGGCCACCGCCGCCGACACCACCTGGGAGAGGGCGTAGCTGAAGAAGAACGCCCCCTTCACCCAGTCCATCTGCCAGTCTTCGAGGAGCAGTTCCTTCTGGATGTCGGCGGACACTTGACCCAGGCAGGCGCGGTCCACGTACATGAACACCGCCACCAGCACGGTGGACGCGAGCACCACCCAGCGGACGGACGTGGGGCGATCAGTCATGGGGGCAGTGTATCAAAGTGTTCCGCTCGCTTTGCGAGTGGGGCGTGCTCTGGGTATCGGCACCCCACCCCCGCCGCCCTCGCTCCGCTCGGCGCGGCGACCCCGCCCCAGCGGGGTGGGGTGGGGGTTATTGCACTTTGCGGGAAGGCCAACCACCCGTCACCCCTCCCCGTTGGGGAGGGGTCGCCGAGGGAACGCAGTTCCCCGGCGGGGGTGGGGATTGCAGACTTCCACTGGCACACGCCGGCACCGCCATCGGGCGACAGCGATCCGCTACACTACCCGCTCGCCCGCCCCACGCCGCCAAGAGGTTCCCATGCGAGCCGCCCTCGTCGGACTGCTCCTGCTCGTCGCCCCGCTCGTCGCCCAGGAGCGGACGCACGCCGTCACACCGGACGACTACTTCACCCTGAACAGCATCACCGAGATCGCTGTCTCGCCGGACGGCAAGGAGGTGGCGTACACCCTCGCCGTGTGGGACAAGGCCGAAGACAACCGCAAGTCCGACCTCTGGGTCATCGCCACGGACGGCAGGGGGAAGCCGGTCAAGCTCACCTTCGACCGCGCCAACGACCGCAAATTGAAGTGGAGCGCCGACGGCACGTCCATTTACTTCCTCGGCAATCGGAAACGGGAGGCCGAGAAGAAGCCGCCGTATGACGGCAGCACGCAAGTCTGGCGAATCTCTGTTGATGGTGGCGATCCCAAAGCGATCACTCGTGAGGTGGGCGGCGTCAGCGGGTACGACTACGCGGCGAAGGCCGACGCCATCTACTTCAGCAAGGACAAGGAGCACGCCGACGAGGACGAGTTCGCCAAGCTGCGGGCGAAGGCGAAGCTCGAATACGGCCACGGCGTGCGGAAAGTGTCCGAGATTCTCAAACTCGACCTGACCGCGTGGCGGACGGAAAAGGTCGTGGACGACACGCGGTATGTCCGCGAGTTCGCCGTCACTCAGGACGGCGACAAGCTCGCGATGATCTCGGCCTTCGACGATACCGTGGTGAAGAGCGAAGGCGAAAGCCGTGTCGATGTGTGGACCGCTCGCATGGGGGTGCGAACGCCTAAGACCGATGCGTACCGCAAGAACCCGAAGAACAGCCCGCATGCGTGGCTGGAGAATCTCTGCTGGAACCCCAATGGAACCCGCTTCGCTTTCACGGCTGTTCACGATGCGTTCCCGGCGGAGGTGATCGTTGGCGATTCCGACACGACAAGCCGGATCGACCGGGACGGGAAGTGGGAAGTAGCCGGCTATGGTCGCACGCTGGGCAAGCCCTTGCGATGGAGTAGCCGGCTCACGCTTGTCGGGGAATCGAAGGGCCGCTCGATTATCGTGACTGGAAGTCCCGAAGGCATGAGCCGTGAGGAAATCGTCGAGGTGAGAGGCGATGGCGTGGACAACATGAACGTGGCACAAAATTACACTTTGCAGGGCATCGATGCCGCACAGGATTCATTCGCGATCTATGCCACGCTCGGAAGCAACCGCAAATTTCCGATACTCTACGGGTCGGGAATTAGCCTCGACACCAATCCGCACACAGAGTCTTGGAACCTGCCAAAAGTCCAACACATCACTTGGAAAGCCCCCGACGGCACCGAAGTGGGTGGCGTGCTCGAACTGCCGCCGGGGTACAAGAAGGGCGACAAGTTGCCGCTCGTCGTCGCCATCCACGGCGGGCCGACCACCAGCACGAAAGCCGACCTGAACTTCGACCCGCACAACGGCCGGCTCTACTTCGCCGCCGCCGGTTACGCCGTGCTGCTGCCGAACTACCGCGGCAGCACCGGCTACGGCGACAAGTTCGTCACCGACCTGATCGGCAAGGAGAACGACATCGAGGTGAAAGACATCCTCGCCGGCATTCAGCACCTCGTGAAGGAGGGCATCGCCGACCCGGATCGCGTCGGGTGCATGGGCTGGAGCAACGGCGGCTACCTGACCAACTGCCTCATCACGCTGAAGGACTCGCCGATCAAGTTCAAGGCGGCGAGCAGCGGGGCGGGCATCGTGGACACCGTCGCCGAGTGGGGCTTCAACGACGAGCCGGCGTACCCCATCGTGTTCAAGAAGGGCCTGCCGTGGGAGCAGCCGGACATCTACAAGAAGACCAGCCCGACGTACCAGCTCGGCAACGTCACCACGCCCACGCTCATCCACGTCGGCGGCGGGGACGAGCGCTGCCCGCCGGGCCACAGCCGCATGCTCTACCGGGCGCTGAAAGAGAACCTGAAAGTGCCGACGGAGTTGGTGGTCTACCCCGGCGAGCCGCACGGCCTCACCAAGATGAGCAACCGCAAGGCGAAGATGGAGTGGGACCTGGCGTGGTTCGACAAGTACCTGAAGAACGCGAAGTAGGTGCGGTGTTCGCCGCGAGCGTGCGAGCGGCATCTGCTCGCACACTCGCGGCGAACACATGACGATTACGGGGCGCTCCACGGGTCGTAGTACCCCGGCGGCGGCGGGGAGGCCGGCGGCAGGTCCACCGCGACGAACGGCGGCGGGGGCGGGGAGGCCGGCGGCGGCGGCGGCAGGGTCGGGTCGAACACGTCGATCGGGTCGCTGATGAGGGCGGCCGACAGTACGAACGAGATGGTGGCGGACGACGACGAGGTGTAAGTCGGGGTGAACAGGATGGTGTACTTGCCCCTGTTCAGGAAGGCGGTGAGGGTGTCGATGCTGCCGATGCCGTCGGTGCCCAACTGGGCCACCACCTGGCCGGTGCTGCTGTAGATGGTGATGTTGATCCAGTTGACGGCGGCGGTGTTCGTACTCTCCGCGTCCAGGGAGAAGGTGAACGCCCGGCTCTCGCTGATCTCGAACCCGACGGCCGTCCGGCTCGTCTGGGTCATGGAGCCGACGGCCACCGTGTCGCGGACGGCGATCGGCTGTGTGAAGTCCACGTCCAGCAGGTAGTCGCCGCTGTGGGCGGACCAGGCGGCGTCCTGCACTTCCACTTTGAGGAAGTAGGTGGTGTTCGAATTGAGGAAGGCGGCTTGCGTGCGGTACAGCCCGTTCTCCCAGTTCAGCACCACGTTCCCCACCACCGCGCCGGACGAAGTGTACACGGTCACTTTCGGGGTCAGCCCTTCCAATCCCTGGGCGGAGATGGTCATCACCCCGGTGGTGCTCGGGGCGGTCAGCCGGTAGAAGTCGAGGTCGGCGAGCGACTCGGTCCGGGCCGACGCGCTGTACCGGCTGTTCGCCGCGTACCCGACCGTCTGGGTGAGGGTGGTGGCCGTCGCCTGCGTGTTGTTCGTGCCGTTGTCGCTCGCCAGCCGTTGCACCGGATCGACCTTCGTTTCCGTCACCGGGTCGTAGTTGAACCCGACCCGCAGTTGGTAGGTGCCGACGGCGAACACGTTGGTCGAGCCGGCGGTCACGCGGACGTAGTAGGTGGCGTTCGCATTCAGGCCGGTGGCGGTGAGTACCGTGTCGCCGGTGAGCGGGCTGGTGCTGGTCTTGGTGGCGATCACCTGGAATTCGTTGTCTTCGAGATCGGTCACGCGAATCAGTTCCACCTTGCCGGCCAGCAGGCTCTTGCCGGCCGTGCCCAGCCGCACCGTCATGCTGCTGGTACCCGACGGGGTCGTAAACTTGTACACGTCCACGTCGGTCGCGGTCGTGATGTTGCCGTCGGCTACCACCCGCCAGCGGGCGGTGTTCGACGGGTCGGTGGCTGGGGTGAGGGTGCTGGCGGTGGTGAAGGTGCCGTTCGATCTGGTGGCGTCGAACACGTCGTTCGGGCGGGCGCCGTACAGTTTGCGGATGGCGTTTCCGTCGCTCGAGGTCAGGCCGGTGCGGACGCCGGTATACGTACCGTTGCGGGCCGAACCGGACTCGTTGTCGTTGTCGTCCAGGCCGAGGATGTTCGCCGTCTCGTGCAGGGCCACGGAGTACAGGTCGATGGTGCCGTTCGCCCCGCCCTGGGTGAATGACTTTTGCCCGTTCAGCATCAGGTTGCCGGCACTGAAGCCGGTGAGCGGGTGGTACGGGATGGAGGTGGCCAGCACCTCCGGCGACTGGTCGAACGCGCCCACCCGCAGGTCGGCCTGGGCCGCGCCGGTGACGCTCAACCCGTTCGGCCCGAAACTCCGCCCGCTGTCCGGGATCAGCCCGACGTTCACGTCCGCGCTCGCCGTCCAGGCGTAGAACGCCCGCAGCATCTCGCCCTGCCACGCGCTCTGGGACATGCTCCCGTTCAGCTCACTGAACAGGTTGCTGCTGAACGTGCTGTTCCCCCACGTCTGGTTGGAGTACTCCACCCCGTTGGGGGCGAAGCTCATGGTCAGCCGGTCGCCGTTCGGCCACGGGTTGCCGAACACGGTGGGTTGGTCGCGGCGCTCCAGGCTTTCCATTCGCAAATCGGTCGGGCGAGTCATCGGGGTATCCCGGTGGGGTGTCAAGTGGTTGGGGGGGCGGTTGTCTCGGTCAGCCGATCAGTCGCTCCACGGGTCGTAGTAGCCCGGGGGCGGCGGGGAGGCCGGCGGCAGGGGCACGGTGGTGAACGGCGGCGGGGGCGGGGAGGCCGGCGGCGGGGGCGGCACGGTCGGGTCGTACACGTCGATGGGGTCGCTCAGGGCGGCCAGCCGCAGGCTGTACGCGGCGGTGGCGACCGACGTGGTGGCGTACTCGAACCGGAAGGCGACGGTGTACTTCCCCCGCTTCAGGAAGGCGGTCATGGTGTCGGTGCTGCCCAGCCCGTCCGTCCACAAGTTGCCCACCACCGAGCCCACCGAGTCGTAGATGGTGATGGCCACCCCGTTCAGCACGCCGGTGTTCGTGCTCGTCATGCTCAGGGCGAAGTTGAACGCCGTGCTCTCGTTCACCTCCAACCCGAAGGCGATGCGGCTCGACTGGCCGGCGCCGCCCGCAGCCGCCTCCTGGCGGACGGCGAGCGGCTGGGCGAAGTCCACGTCCAGGTGGTAGTTCCCGCTCCACGCCGACCAGTCGGCGTCCTGCACCTGGAGCTTGACGAAGTAGGCGTCGCCCCCGGTGATCGCCGGCACCTGCGCGCGGTACAGGCCTTTCTCCCAGTTCAACAGGATGTCCGACGCCAACACCGCCCCGCTCGTTGAGTACACTGTGGCCGACGCCGACAGGCCCGCGTACCCCTGCACGGTGACGGTCATCACCCCGCCACCGGTCGGGGCGAGCACCTTGTAGAAGTCCGCGTCGGACAGGCCTTCGACCCGACCGGCCGACAGGTAGCGTGAGTTCGCCGCAGCTCCGGCCGTGGTGGCCAGCGTGGTGGCCGTGGCGAGGGTGTTATTCGTCCCGCCGTCCGCACCGAACCGCTGCCGCGGGTCCGCCTTCGTCTCCGTCACCGGGTCGTAGTTGAACCCCACCCGCAGTTGGTACGTGCCGACGGCGAACACGTTGGGCGAGCCGGCGGTCACCCGGACGAAGTAGGTGGCGTTCGGGCTGACGCCGGTGGCGGTCACGACCGTGTCGCCGGTCAGCGGGCTGGTGCTGGTGGCCGACTTGACCACCGCGCCGGACGAGTTGAGCAGCTCCACCTTGCCGGCCAGCAGGCTCTTGCCGGCGGTGTTGAGGCGGAGGGTCAGGCTGGTGGTGTTCGACTGGGTGGTGAACTGGTACACGTCCGCGTCGGCGGCGGTGGTGATGTCCCCGTCGGCCACCACCCTGTGGAGGGCGGAGTTGTTCGGGTCGGCGGCCGAACTCAGGGTGGTGGCGGTGGCGGTGGTGTTGTTCCCGAGCGCCCCCTCGAACCCGTCCGCCTTCCGCAGCCCGTACATGGCCTGCACCGCCAGCAGGTCGGTCGCCAGCAGTCCGGCCTTGACGCCGTTGTAGGTGCCGAACCGCGCGCTCAGGGTGTCGGTCGGCTCGTCGGACAGGCCCAGGACGTTCGACACCTCGTGCAGGGCGACGCTGTACAGGTCGTGGGTGCCGCTCGCCCCGCCCTGGGTGAACGTCTTGTTGGCGTTCAGCAGAAGGTTGCCGGCCCGGTACCCGGTGAGCGGGTGGTACGGGATGGAGGTGGCCAGCACCTCGGCGGTGTGATCGACCGACCCGACGCGGATGTCGGCGGGGGTGGTGTTTTCGCCGACCCCCGCCGGGCCGAACGCCCGCCCGCTGTCGGCGATCAGGCCGACGTTCACGTTCGCGGCCGCCGTCCAGTCGGACACCGCCCGCAGGATCTCCTCCTGCCAGACGGTCGGGGCCAGAGTGGCGTTCAGCCGCGCGTGCAGCCGGCTGATGTGGTCGCCGGACGCCCACGTCTGATTGGAGTACGCCACCCCGTCGGCGGCGAAGCTCATGGTCAGCTTGTCGGCGTTCGGCCACGGGTTGCCGAACACGCTCGGCTGGTCGCGGCGCTCGAGGGGATCGAGGGTCAGTTTCGTCGGGCGAGTCATGGGCGATATCCTCGGTTAACAGGTGTCGGTTAACGGTGTGTGCGGTCGGTTGCCGGTTCGGGGCGGGTCGAATCCGCCCCCGGTGTTACTGCTTCGCCTTCCGCTCAAACGCCTTCCTGGACTCTTCGACCACCCGCGAAAACTCATCCTCGGAGCGGAGCGGATCGAGTTCGCGGTCGATGTCCAGCAGGTTGAATCCGAACCCACTTCGCAAGGCGGATGCCAACAGGCGGAACGCCTCGCGCTTATCGTCGGCGTGCGTTTTCGAGGTCATGGCGTACACGCCGGCGAGCTGATAAACCGTCGCCGCCTTCCACTCGCCCAGCCGCAGCGCGGCCTCGGCGTCGGCGTGCGCCTTCTCCCGCTCGCCCAGCCGCGAGTACAGCATGGCCCGCCCCGACAGGGCGTCCAGCCACTCCGGGTACTGGCCGAGCAGCTCGGTGAGGGCGGACACCGCCCGCCGGTTCTCGCCGGCCATCGAGAAGCAGCGGGCCTTGCACTGAAGTGCAGTGATGGACCGCGGGTTGAGCGCCAGCGCCTGGTCGAAGTCGGCCAGCGCGTCGGCGAACGCCTTCACCCCACCCTTCCCGTCCTTCGGCATCCGGTGCAGCCCGCGGGTGACCCACCCCTTCTCGTTCGTCGGCGACTCCTTCATCCCCGCGTCCAGGTCTTTCTTCGCCGCCGCGTCGTCCCCGGAGCGGGCGTACACCCGCGAGCGGGTGAGCAGGACGGCCGTCGGCGGGTAGCCCAGGTCGAGCGCGCGGGTCAGGTCGGCGAGGGCGTCGTCGAACTTGCTCTGGGCTTCGCGGCAGGAGGCGCGGTTCAGGTACGCCTCCGGCCAGTCCGCTTTGGCTTCGATCACCCGCGTGAAGTCGTCCTCCGCCTTCTTGAACTGCTGCGCCCGCTGCAGGGCCGACCCGCGGTTGAAGTACCCGCCGGGCACTGCCGGGTCGAGCGACACGCACACGTCGTAGGCGAGGACGGCGTTGCGGTCGTCCCCGCGGCGGTAGTGCGCCAGCCCGAGGGCGAACGACGCCCAGTAGTCGGACGGGTCGAGTTCGATGGCTTTGGTGAGCCGCTCGCCGGCCTCCTGCCAGCGGCCCTGGTCAAGCAGTTCCCGCCCCTCGGCGCGGTAGTCGGCGGCGGTGGTGAGGGGGATGCCGGCGGCGGTGGCGGCCGCTTCCTTCGCCCCGGCGTCGTCGGCGCTCAGGCGGCACAGCCACGCCCGCTGCGTCCACACCCCGCGGACGGGCGACTCGCCGGGGAACGCCTGCTCGGCCCGCTTGTTCCACTCCTTCCCCTTCGCCTGCCACCGCCCGCGGTCGGCCAGCACCGACACCATCGTGGACCGCGTGCCGGCCGACCGGCTCATGTCCATCAGCAGTCCGGCCACCTTCTCCCGCACCCGCGTCCGCTGATCGGCCGGCAGCTTCGTCACCGCGTCGCCCTCCCACCACTTGTCGGCCTCCATCACCGCATACTGCGCCAGGGCCTGCTCGCCCGCGCGGAGGCCCGCCTCCAGGCCGGCGGCGTCGGTGGTGGCGGCCCCGAGCAGCGCCTGCGCCTTGCGGGCGTCCCGCTCGAACCCGTCGGCCATGCCCGCCGCTTCCACCTGTTGCAGCCGCTCCTGCTGCTTCGACGTGAACGCCCCGAACGCGGCGAACCCGCCGCCGGCCACGCCGAGCGTCAGCCCGGTGGCGATCAGCCAGCGGTGGCGGCCGGTCCACTTGCCCACCAGCTCCCACCGCGACGGGTTGGGCGCGTGCCGCAGCGGGCGGCGGGCGAGCTGGCGGTCCACGTCGGCGATCAGTTCTTCGGCCGACTGGTAGCGGTCGGCCGGCTTCGGGGCGAGGCACTTGGCGATGATCGACGCCACCGCATGGGGCACCCGCGGGTTGAGCGTTCGCGGCGACGGCGGGGGGGTGGACCGGCCGTCGCGGTCTCGCACCACGGCCTCGTCCGACGGGTCGTAGTTGGGGGTGAACGGCAGCCGCCCGGTGGTCAGCTCATAGGCCACCACGCCGAGCGAGTACAGGTCGGAGCGGTGGTCGTGCTCGATGGCCGCCTGGAGGATGGAGTTCAGTTGCTCGGGCGACGAGTACGGCCGCGTGCCGCCGATGACCAGCTCGCTCACGCCGGGGGCGGTGCGGTCGTAGGCGATGCCGAAGTCGATCAGTTGCGGGCTGCCGTCGTCGGCGATGAGCACGTTGGCCGGCTTCAAGTCGCTGTGCACGATGCCTTCGCCGTGGGCGAACCGCAGGCCGTCGGCGATCTCCCGCACCAGTGTGAGCACGGCGTCGATGAAGTTGAGCGACCGCAGGCGGGCGAGCGGGCGGTCTGCTGTGCGGCCGACCGGGGCCGGTTCCTCGGTCGGGGCGGTCGGCGGGTTGACGGGCAGCGTCTTCTCCCGCGTCCGCCGGCAGTCGGCGATGACGGTGGTGAGCGCCTGCCCGCTGAGCGTCGGCAGGTTCTCCGTTTGCAGGCGGCTGATCAGGTGGGCGAGGGTGAGCGGCCCGCGGTACGGCATGCACACCGCCTGCATCCCGCCGCTCTGGTGGAACGAGTACACCGGCACCACGTTCGGGTGTTGCAGCTTGGCCAGCTTCTGTCACTCGCCGGACAGCAGCTCGCCCACCTTCAGCACC
>JANNQE010000245.1:0-11770 GCA_031441625.1 Planctomycetia bacterium | reverse complement strand
GGGTACCCCCCGTGGCTTTTTGGATGTGGACCCTTCGGCAGTTCCCCCGACCCCCCTAGGGGGGGGCACCAATTCCCCCCGGGTCTGAACCCTGGGATGAAAGAGATTCGCCTACGGCTTCGGCTTCTTCGGGGCGATCGTCTTGAGGGCCGCGTCCACGTCCTTGCTGAACTTGCTCTTCGGGTCGCCGTTGTCCTTCTTCGCTTCCCGCAAGGCCTTCGTCGCGCCGCTCGCCTTCTCGCCGAACGAGCCGAGCGCCTTCACCGCGTTGTCCTTCACCTTGTCGTCCTAGTCCTTCAGCAGGTCGGCCAGCTTCTTGATGACCGCCTCCGGCTCGTCCGGGCCGATCTGCCCGACGGCCATGGCCGCCGCCGCCCGCACGCCGGCGTCCTTGTCGTCCAGCCCCTCCACCACCTTCGGGATGCCCGGCTTCACGGCGTCGAATTGGCCGGCCGCGGCCACCTGCCCGAGCTTGGCGATGGCCGCCGCCTTCTCCTTCGCGTCCTTCGTTTTGTCCAGGGTGGCGATGGCCGCTTTCGCCGCCTCAATGTTCGCCTTGTTGTCCGCCCGCGCCGCCCCGCTCAGGAGCAGCCCGCTCGCCAGCACCGCCAGTACGATCCGCGACATGACGCACCTCATCGGAAAGAGACGTGTGGTTGGTTGAACCCGCACCGCCGGCGGGAGTTTCGCGTTCATCGATCCGCCCGCTGATGACGCAGATATTGACGCGGATGAAGACAGGATCAGACAGAACAATTCTGTGTTTGAATCCTGCCTTCATCTGCGTCTGTTCTGCGTCCTCTGCGGGCCTGCCGGTTTCTACTTTACCACCATGACCGACTTCATCGAGCACCCGCTGGCGCTGCTGCTGTTGCCGCTCGCCCCGCTGCTGGTGTGGTGGCTGCTCCGCCGCCGCCGGCCGGCCCTGCGGTATTCCGACGTGTCGCTCCTCGCCGGGGTTCCCTCCGCCGGTGCGAGCGTGGCCCGGTGGGGCGGGGCGGTCCTGCGTGGTCTGGCCGTGCTGCTGGCGATTCTGGCCGTGGCCAACTTCCGCGTGCCCGACCTGAAAACCCGCCTGCCGGTGGAAGGGGTGGCGCTCACGCTCGCCGTCGATGTGAGCGGCAGCATGGGCCAACCCGACTTCGACACCACCGTCACGCCGCCGGTCTCCCGCCTCGACGCCGCGAAGCAGACGTTCACCCTGTTCGTGAAAGGTGGAAGCAGCGAATCCGGCACGTTCGACGGCCGCGGGAACGACCAGATCGGGCTGGTCACGTTCGCTGCCGTGCCCGACACCGCCTGCCCGCTCACGCCCAACCACTCCGTACTGTTGAAAGTGGTGAACGACCTGCAACCGAAGACCGGACTGGACGCCGGCACGAACATCGGCGACGCGCTCGGGCTGAGTTTGGCCGGGTTCGACGCGATGGCGAAGAACGGCGACACGCGGCGGAAGGTGCTCATCCTGTTGAGCGACGGCGAGCACAACCGCGAGGGGGAGAACGTCCTGCGGCCGTTGCAGGCGGCACAACTCGCCGAGAAGCTGGGCGTGAAGATTTACACCATCGACTGCGGGGCCGAGCCGACCGGCACGCCAGAAGAGCGGAAGCAGCGGGCCGACGGGCGGGTGGTGATGGACGACGTGGCGAAGCTAAGCGGCGGGAGGAGTTTCGCGGCGAACACGCCGGACGACCTGCGAACCGCGTTCGCCGAAATCGACACGCTGGAGAAGGTGCCGGTGGTGTCGTACCGCTACGCAAAGTACCACCCGTTCCACGTCTGGTGCGGCCTCGGTGCCGTGGCGTGCGTGCTGCTGGCTGGGTTGCTAGAACGCACCCTGTGGCGACGCCTACCGTGAGGCCAATTCGTGTTCGCCGCGAGCTTGCGAGCGTGCTGACGACGCTCGCAAGCTCGCGGCGAACAGGGTAGACCGCGCCCCTTCTCGCACTGCCAATACACCAACTCTCCCTCCCGGAGCCTCCCGCCATGCTCTCCCGCCGTCAGTTCCTCGCCGCGTCCGCCGCAGTCGCTGCCACCCCGCTTCTCACTCACGCGGCCGACGAGAAGCCGAAGAAGTTGGTGCTCATCGGCGGTAGTATGAGTCACGGCATCGGCGACCACGAGTTCAACGCCGGCGTCAAGCTGCTGGCCAAGTGCCTGGCGAACACCAAAGCCCTCAAAGTGGAAGTGGTGAACGACGGCTACCCGAAGGACGACACCATCCTCGACGGAGCCGCCGGCATCCTCTGCTACTCCGACGGGAACGAACGGCACCCGTTCCTGCAAGGGAAGAACCTGGACCGCATCGGCAAGCTGGCCGCCAGTGGGGTGGGCATCATGTGTGCCCACTTCGCCGTCGAAGTGCCGAAGGACATCGGCGCGTCCGCGTTCCGTGAGTGGATCGGCGGGTGCTACGAGAACGCGTTCTCGTGCAACCCGATGTGGTCGCCGGAGTTCAAGGAGTTCCCGAAGCACGCGATCAGCAATGGCGTGAAGCCGTTCAGCGTCCGCGACGAGTGGTACTTCAACATGCGGTTCCGCGACAAGATGGAGGGCGTCACGCCCATCCTCACCGCCGTGCCGAGCGAGAAGGTGCGGAACGGGCCGTACGTCTACCCGAAGGGGCCGTACAAGCACATCCAGGAGGCGGCCGGTAACCCCGAACACATGATGTGGGCGACCGAGCGGAAGGACGGCGGGCGGGGCGTGGGGTTCACCGGCGGGCACGTTCACGCCAACTGGAAGGACGACAACTACCGCAAGGTGGTGCTGAACGCCCTGCTGTGGCTCTGCAAAGTGGACGTGCCGAAGGACGGCGTGGAGAGCACCGTGAGCGACGACGACATCAAGGCGAACATGGACCCGAAGAAGAAGTAGGTTTCGGAGACCTCACCCCCCGACCCCCTCTCCATGAATGGAGAGGGGGGGCCGTCCCCCGCGGAGGCTCTCCCGTGCCGCACTACATGGCTCTCGGTTCCATCCCCCCCAAGCGGCACACTGCCCACCGCACCACCCCCGGCTACAAGGGCGAAGGGATCTTCTACGAGGAGGTGGTGAGCACGCACGGGTTCAGCGGGGCGTACAGCATCGTGTACCACCTGCGACCTCCGACGCGGGTGCGGAAGGTCGAAGCGGCCGGCGAGCGGATCGTGACGGCGAGCGATCAGCGTGCCCTGCGGCACCACCACTTGAAGACGCTGGCGATGCCCGCGGCGGGCGATCCCGTCACCGGCCGCGTGCCGATGTTCACCAACGCCGACGTGACGCTCTGGCGGTGCCGGCCGACGCTTCCGCAGGCGGAGCTGTTCCGCAACGCCATCGCCGACGAGATCGTGTTCGTCCACCACGGCAGCGGGCGGTTGCACACGCACTTCGGCGTCTTGCACTTCAAGCCGTGTGATTACGTCGTTATCCCCCGCTGCACCACGCATCTGTTCGAGTTCGACGCCCACACGCAACCGGACTTGCTCGTCATCGAGTCGCCCCGGCCGGTCGGCTTCCCCGCCCGCTACCTGAACCCGGACGGCCAGTTCCGCCTGGGTGCGCCGTTCTGCGAGCGCGACCTGCACGGCCCGACCGAACTGGTGCCCGTGGATCGAGAAGAAGACGTGCCGGTGCTGATCAAAGACGGCCACCGGCTGACGCGGTACACGCTCGCGCACCACCCGTTCGACGTGGTCGGGTGGGACGGCATGGTCTACCCGTTCACGTTCAACGCCGACGACTTCGAGCCGATCACCGGCACCATCCACCAGCCGCCGCCGATCCACCAGACGTTCGAGGGGCACGGCGGGTTCGTGGTCTGCACGTTCGCCCCGCGGCTGCTCGACACGCACCCGGACGCGGTGAAAATCCCTTACGCACACAGCAACGTGGAGTCGGACGAGGTGCTGTACTACGTGCGGGGCAAGTTCGGCAGCCGCCGCGGGGTGGACGAGTGCTCGTTCACCCTGCACCCGCACGGCATCCCGCACGGCCCGCACCCCGGCACCATCAACGCCAGTTGGGCGATGACCCGCACCGACGAACTGGCCGTCATGGTGGACACCTTCCGCCCGCTCTACCTGACGACCGAGGCCGAAGCGTTCGACGACCCGGCTTACCCGCTGAGCTGGCTGGATTGATGGGAAGGCTTGGATGGGGCGAACCCGGCCCGCCAGGGCCGCGGGTGCGTGGTATCAAGCGGCCACGGATGATACAGAGGACACGGATCAGGGCCGAGGGCAGGAAGAGAGCATTTCTGTTCTGAATCCGTGCCGTCCGTGCAATCCGTGGCGGTCTGGTCGCCGCACCCGCGGCCCTGGCGGGCCGGGTTCGCCAAGACCCACCCCGGTGCGATACGATAATGGGGTAGCCCTCTACTCCCCCGGATCGACGCTCATGGCCGCCGTCCCGCTCACCAAATACGCCGTCCACCTCCGCCCAGCCGACAACATCGCCGTCGCCGCCCGCGGCATCCCGGGCGGCACGTCGCTCACCTTCGACGGCGGCACCGTCACCCTCCCCGCCGGCATCGAGATGGGGCACAAGTTCGCCGTCCGCCCGATCAAGGAGGGCGACGCGGTGTACAAGTTCGGCCAGATCATCGGGTTCGCCAGCCAGCCCATTGCGCTCGGCGAACACGTCCACGTCCAGAACGTGAAGGTGGAATCGATCACCCGCGATTACGCCTTCGGGGCCGACCTGCCCGCCCCGCTCCCCCCGCCGGCCGAACACCTGAGCTGGATGGGGTACGACCGCGGGCCGAGCAAGCCCGCCCACCGGCGGTACGGCACGCGGAACTACATCGCCGTCATCAGCACCGTCAACTGCTCGGCCAGCACCAGCAAGTACATCACCGAACGCATCAAGATGAGTGGCATCTTGAAGGACTACCCGAACGTGGACGGGGTCATCCCCATCGTCCACAAGCAGGGGTGCGGGCACCAGTACGAAGGGCCGGACCACCGCCAGTTGGAGCAGACTCTGGCCGGTTTCGCCAACCACCCGAACGTGGCCGCGTACATCCTCATCGGCCTCGGGTGCGAGATCGTGCAGGCCCGCGAGTTGGTGGCCAACCAGCACCTCGTGCAACTCGGCGGGGCCGGGGCGAAGGAGGAATCGCCGACCGTGCTGACCATTCAAGAGACGGGCGGGATCGGCAAAACGACCGACGCCGGGGTGAAGGCGGTGATGGGCATGTTGCCCCGCGTGAACGACGTGAAGCGGGTGCAACTGCCCGCCAAGCACATCCTGCTCGGCACCAACTGCGGCGGGTCGGACGGCAACTCGGGCGTCACGGCGAACCCGGCGCTCGGCGTGGCGAGCGACCTGGTGATTCAGCACGGCGGCACCAGCATCCTGGCGGAAACGCCGGAGATCTACGGGGCGGAACACGTCCTCACGCGGCGGGCCGTCAGCGAAGAGGTGGGGCAGAAGCTGATCGACCGCATCAAGTGGTGGGAGTGGTATACGGGCGTGTTCGGGGCGGAGATCAACAACAACCCCAGCCCCGGCAACAAGAAGGGCGGGCTGACGACCATCTTCGAGAAGAGCCTGGGAGCGATCGCGAAGGCCGGCAGCACGGCCATGGTGGACGTGGTGCGGTACGCCGAACCCGTCACGGCGAAGGGGTTCGTGGTGATGGACACGCCGGGCTACGACCCGGTGAGCATGACGGGCGTGGTGGCCGGCGGGGCGAACGTGTGCGTGTTCACCACCGGCCGCGGGAGCGTGTACGGGTGCAAGCCGGCCCCGTGCCTGAAGGTGGCCACCAACACCCCCCTGTATCAGAAGATGGAAGAGGACATGGACATCAACGCCGGCGTGATCCTCGACGGCACGCCGGTGGAGGTGGTGGGCAAGCAGATCTTTGACGCGATCCTGGCCACGGCCAGCGGCAAGCAAACGAAGAGTGAGATCCACGGCGTGGGCGAGGAGGAGTTCGCCCCGTGGCAGATCGGCCCGACCCTTTAACACGAGCCGCGACCGCAAGGGAGCGGAACGGAGGTCGTCATGAGCGAGACCGCACAGAAGCTGCTGGAACAAATCCGCGCGCTGCCCGACGACGAACGGGAGTGGCTGGTCGGCGAGTTGGAAGACGCGGACGACGGGTACGACCCCATGACCGACCCCGAGTTCCGCAGCGAACTCGACCGGCGGATGGCGGCGGTGGCCGACGGCACGGCCGTGCTGATCGACGCGGACGAGGCGTTCGAGCGGTTGCGGGTGGCGCGGGAGGCGAGGCTGGCCGCGGGGAAGACGCAATGAGCCTCACACGCCGGCTGACCGATCAAGCCTTTGACGACCTCGACGGGCTGATTCAGTTCTTCGACCGTCGTGCGGTCGGGCTGGGTGAGGACATGCGGTTGGAAGTGATCGCCCTCCTCATCCGACTGGCGGCACAACCGTTCCTGTGCGCCGCCATCAACCGCCCGCCGCGGGGGCGTGACGTGCGGCTGGCGATCACCCACCGCTTCCCCGTCCTCGTGCTGTACGAAGTGTTCCCCGCGGAAATTCTGGTGCTGGCCGTCACCCACGCGAAGGCCCACCCCCGCACCTGGAGGCGACGCCTCCGCCCATGACGACAAACGAGGACACGCCATGAGCGAGATCGCACAGAAGCTGCTGGAGCAAATCCGCGCGTTGCCCGACGACGAGCGGGAGTGGGTGGCGGCCGAACTGTGGGACGAGCGGGACGTGACGGCCGACGAACTCGACGAGCTACAAGCCGACCCCGAGTTCCAGGCCATGCTCGCCGAGCGGCTGGCTTTCGTCGAACAACACCCCGACCAGTTACTCGACGGCGACGAGGTGATGGCCGAAGGGCGTCGGCGGTTGCGGGAACGCCGCCAATGATCGGGTACCGCTTCGTTCCCCTCGCCCGGAACGACTACTTCGATCTGCTCGACTTCTACGAGGCACGGCAGGCGGGGCTGGGCGACCGCTTTGCCATGGACGTGGAGCGGTTCATCGCCCGCGTCCGCCGATTCCCGCTGTCGTGTCCGTCGGTCAGCCGCCCCGCGGTCGGACGGGTGGTGCGAATCGGCCCAACCCGTCGGTTCAAGGCGGTGCTGGTGTACGAGGTGACCGCGACACAAGTGGTCGTGCTGTCCGTTTCGCACCGGAAGAGCCGGCGACGGCCCTGGCGGCAACGATTACCTTGAGCAGGGGGGAACGCCAAGAGCGAGACCGCACAGAAGCTGCTGGAGCAAACCCGCGCGCTCCCCGACGACGAGCGGGAGTGGTTGGGCCAGTGGGCCGCTCGGCCGGCGGCACCTACCCGCGCACGACGCCGCCGTTCACCCGGATCGTCTGCCCGGTGATGAACTTGGCCGTCGGGCCGGCCAGCCACACGGCCGCGCTCGCCACGTCTTCGGGCAGGCCCCACACGCCCATCGGCGTCTCCTCCCGCACCCGCCCCTGCCACTCGTGCGAGGCGTTCTCGCCCCACGCCGTTCGCACCCACCCGGGCGCGATGCAGTTCACCCGCACCTGCGGGGCGAGCGACACCGCCAGACTGCGGGTGAAGCACATCACCGCCCCTTTCACCGCCGCGAACAACTGCCCGCTGTCGCCCTCAAACCCGGTCTCCGCCTGATCCCAGCCGATGGTCAGAATCACCCCGCGGCCCCGCTGCTTCATCTTCGCTCCGAGCAGTCGGCTCAGCCGCATGGTCGCCGTCAGGTCCACCGCGAGCAACTCCTGCAACTTCTGGTCGAACGACCACTTGGCCGTGTCGCCGGTGAGCGTGTCGGCGCCGGCGTTGCACACCAGCACGTCCAGCCCGCCGCCCCAACTGCTCTCGGCCAACTTGTCCACCTCGACCGGGTTCTTCACGTCCGCCAGCGCGGTCGTCACCGGCACGCTGTAGCGGTGCAAGTGCTTCACCACGTCGGCCGCTTTGTCGGCGTCCCGCCCGTGGACGATCACGCTCGCCCCGGCGTCGGCGAACCCTTCCGCGATCGCCCGCCCGATGCCCGACGTGCTGCCGGTGACGAGCGTGCGGAGGCCGAGCAGGTCGCGCTTGCGGAGCGGCTGTTGCGGGTGGGCGAGGGTGACGGCAGCCACGGCGTCCGGCGGCAGCCCGTCGAGCAGTTCACGGACGGTGCGGTTGTAGACCGGGTGAACGGCGTCGTCGGCGATCTCGGCGAGCGGCTTGAGCACGAACGCTCGCTCGTGCATCCGCGGGTGCGGGATGTGGAGCGTCTCCTCGTCCAGCGCCAGCCCCTCGTACATGAGCAGGTCGAGGTCCACCGTGCGGGG
The DNA here is from genome assembly GCA_031441625.1 of Planctomycetia bacterium. Taxonomy (GTDB): domain Bacteria; phylum Planctomycetota; class Planctomycetia; order Gemmatales; family Gemmataceae; genus JALHQU01. The sequence continues at coordinate 3,526 of JANNQE010000245.1, read as the reverse complement.
GGCGTTGCGGGCCTGGCGGTCGCGGCCGAGGTCGTGCTCGATGGTGAGCAGCAGCCGCAACAGGGGCAGCGGGGCGAGGTCGGTGGCGATGGTGGCGGCGGCGTTCAGGAACGGGGTCTGCCCCTGATACTCGTCGCCGGCCGGCGGGGCTTCGTAGTAGGCCGACACGTTCAGCAGCCGCACGTCCGGTTCGGCCCGCAGCCGCCGCACGGCGGCGTCCAGGTTCGCCCGGCGGTCGCCCAGGTTGCTGCCGAGCGCGAGGTGGACGGTGGCCATAGTTTTCCCAAGTAGCAAGTGACAAGGGGCAAGGAACAAGTTAGAAGAAGAAGGCCGAAACGGAGAAGGGGCGGGAACGAAAGGGGGTGATCCCGCCTCCCGTTCCCGCCCCACTTTTTCACTTGCTACTTGACCCTTGCTACTTCCGCGGAGCGGCTCACTTCTTCTTCGTGTCGGCGGCGGCGGCGGCGGCGTCCCCTTCGCCCTCTTCCTTCTTCACCTTCTTCTTCAGGGCGATCTTCTGCACGCGGGTCTTGGGCAGGCCGAACGGGCTTTGCCCGTCCTTGAACTTGCCCTGCTCCTGCATCTTGAGGATGCGCTCCACGCGGGTGAGCACGCACCGGTTGCGGGTGCCGCCCACCTTCCGCTTCAGGCTCTTGTCCATCGACATGGGTCAATCCTCACGGGGTCGTAATCGGTCCTTTCGGGACCCGCCCGGCCCCGGCAGATCGGTCATGATAACGGCGACCGGCGACCGGGCAAGGGTGGGTTTTCGACGTGCGGCCGAATTCGCCCGACGGCCGAACTTTCCCGTTCTATGCTGGCGTGTGAACCCGTGGTCCCCTCCCGGCTGGTGTCCGCATGGCCGCCCCCACTTCCCAACTGTCGTTCCTCCAACGGGCCCTCAAGAGCCGCCTGGTGACGGAAGACCAGGTGAGCCGCCTGTTCCCCGACCCGGCCGACCGCGACGACCCGAAGGCCGTGGCCGAAGGGTTGGTGAAGGCCGGCCTGCTCACCCGCTACCACGTGCAGATGCTGAACGCCGGCAAGCACCGCGGCTTCTTCCTCGGGCCGTACAAGATCCTCCGGCCCATCGGGCAAGGGGGGATGGGTACGGTCTTCCTGGCCGACCACACCAGCCTGGCCCGCAAGGTGGCGGTGAAGGTGCTGCCGCCGGACAAGGCGAAGGACAAACTCACCCTGGAGCGGTTCAACCGCGAGGCCCGCGCCGCCGCCGCCCTCGACCACCCGAACATCGTGCGGCTGCACGACATCTCGCAGGGGAACGGCGTCCACTTCCTGGTGATGGAGTACGTGGACGGGACCGACCTGCAGTCGCTCATGGGGCAGACCGGCCCGCTGCACTACGCCCAGGCCGCGCAGTACGTGGCGCAGGCTGCCGCCGGCCTGAGCCACGCGCACGAGAGGGGGTTCATCCACCGCGACATCAAGCCGGCCAACCTGATCCTCGCCAAGCCGGGCGGGGGCATCAAAATCCTCGACATGGGGCTGGCCCGGTCGTTCACCGACGCCTCCGACAACCTGACCGCCACCCTGGCCGAAGGGGACATCGCCGGCACCGTCGACTACCTGTCGCCCGAGCAGGCGATGAACCAGCCGCTCGACGAGCGGAGCGACATCTACAGCCTGGGGGCCACCTTCTACGCGCTCGTAGCCGGCTTCCCGCCGTTCAAGGGCACCACCGCCCAGAAGCTCATGCAGCACCAGTTGAAGGAGCCGCCGAGCGTGTCGGTCAAGCTGAGCGGGCGGGTGCCACAGGCCCTCTCCGATGTCGTCTGCAAGATGATGGCGAAGCGGCCGAGCGAGCGGTTCCAGACGGCCACCGACGTGATCGACGCCCTCGGCCCGTGGCTTCCCGTGCCCACCAGCGGGAACATCGTCCTCGACACCCCGCGGCCGGGCGGGCCGACGGCCCCCATCCGCAAGTCCTCGCGGATGAAGGTGCCGGGGGAAGCCGAGGCGACACCGTTGTGGAAGAAGCCGGCCGTGCTCGTCGGGGCGGCCGTCGGCCTGCTCGTGCTGGTCGGCGGAATCATCGCGGCGGTGGCCTTCGCCCTCAATGGCGGGGCACCCGCGACCACCGCCCGCGAGTCGCCCCCCACCTTCCCCCACGCGCAACCGACCCGGCCGAGTCCGCCGTCGGACTTCGTGCCGCCGTACACCAAGCTCGACTTCACCGGCCTGCGGGCGGCGTCCGAGAAAGCCGGAGGCACCGGCAAAGGGCAGATGTTCACCTCCATCGGCGGGCAGAAACTTCCACTGGGGGTGAACGTCAACCACTTCAGCAGCGAGGCGGCGGGCGAGTACACCATCGCCGAGGTGAACGGGGCGACCGCCCTCGGCCTGCGGCAGACGAACCAGAAGGTCGGGGTGCAAGTCCACTTCTTCTCCGACGGCACCCTCACCCGCCTGCCCGAAGGCACGCGGGCCACCCTCCGCCTCACCTACCTGTTCGACGGCACCGGCGAGGGGTACGCCTTCTACGAGCTGAAGGACAAGCCGTACACCAAGTACGCGAACACCAAACTGCCCCCCACCGGCGGCCAGTGGAAGGCGGTGGACATCCCGTTCACCCGCCCGGCCGGCGGCAAGGGGTACGATCTGGCGGTCAACACCGGGTACGGTTCGCCGGCCGAGGGCACCATCTCCGTTCGCTCGGTCGAACTCCTCCCGGCCGACGCGGGCAAGCCGGCGACACCCCGCCCGCCGGACGCGGGCAAGCCGACACCCGCCCGTCCGTCGGAAAAGGCGGCGGTGCCGGTGAAGGCCGACTTCACCGCGCTCAAGAACGACGCGCACGCGGTCGATCACGCCGGGCTGGTCGTCGGCGGCGGGTGGACGGCCGACACGTTCGAGGCGGACGCGACCGGCCGTCTGACCGTCGCCACCGACGGCGGGGTGAAGGTGGTGGCGCTGGCGAACACGGCCGGGCTGCCGTCCCTCCAACTGTACCAGACGAAGCCGGGGGGCACGCTGGCCGCCGGCGGCGCGTACTTGCTCAAGGTGGAGTACAAGGCGACCGCGGGCACCGTCGGCCAACTGGACGTGCGGGAACACGAGGTGAGCAACTGGATGGACTGCCCGTACTCGTTCAAGCTGGAAGGGACCGGCGACCGGTGGGAGGTGCGGACGTTCGAGGTGGAGGCCGCCAGCGACTACCCGGCCGTGTTCGTCATCCAGAACCGCGGCGACGCGAGCGGCAACAAGTTGAGCGTGCGGACGGTGGAACTGGTGCCCGTCGGGAAGTGAGCCGATCCCCGCCCTGAAAGGGCGGCTTCTGTCAGCCCAGGCCGAAGGCCTGGGATTCGGGCACCCCAACCAACCACCGCCCTGAAAGGGCGGATTCACCTCGAACCCGCCCCTTCAGGGCGGTATCCATTTGGTCATCGCACCCAGGCCTCCGCGCGCTTCGCTCGCGCCGCCCAGGGCTGACAGAAACCCGCCCTTAAGGCCCCAAAACCAGCCCCCCCATGTCGTCGTACTCGGCCGTCGCCGTCAGCTTGTAATT
>JANNQE010000244.1:0-3123 GCA_031441625.1 Planctomycetia bacterium | reverse complement strand
CGTGCCCGCGGTGTCGGAAGGTGGTGCGATGCGCCTGGCCGGTGAAGAAGCCGGGCGACCACACGTTCCGCTACGAGAACGCCACTGTCACCATCCAGCCACCCCCCTTACGTTGAGGGCATTGGACGTGAGTCCGCCGGTGCTCCGGGCCGCTCCAAGCCGCCGGCGGACTCACGTCGCGTCGTTCGCCGTCCGAAACGCCTTGAGGGGGATTCGGACGGAATTTCGACATTCGGCTAGTATCGGCGGCGCGGGCCGCATAGACTGTCTTCACGGTGGGAACCGAGAACCCCACCGCGACGGACGAAGCCTTCACCTCCGACCCGACCGATCCTGTCTGCCGCCTCCGAGTTCACCTCCGAGACCGCGACCGAACCGCTCGACCAGGATTGCGAAGCCTCTCGCACTGGTATCGACCTGTGTCGGGATTTCGTCGTCTCACCCCCGGCACCGGCCGGCGGGTGAACTCCGCACGCGGCCGAATCGCGGCCGCTAAAGGTGAGATTCGTGAGCACGAAACTGTACGTCGGCAACCTGGCCTTCGGCACGACCGACCAGGACCTGATGGAACTGTTCGGGCGGTTCGGGCAAGTGGTGAGCGCGCAAGTGGTGATGGACCGGGACACCGGTCGCAGCCGCGGGTTCGCGTTCGTGGAGATGGCGAGCGGCGCTCAGGAGGCCATTCAGGGCACCAACATGAGCGAGTTCCAAGGCCGTAACCTGACGGTGAACGAAGCCAAGCCGCGCGAGTCGCGGGGCGGCGGCGGCGGTGGTGGTGGCTACGGTGGCGGCGGCGGCGGTGGTGGCCGCAGCGGTGGCGGTGGTGGTGGCTACGGCGGCGGCGGCGGTGGTGCCCGTCGGGGTGGTGGTTACTAACCCGTCCTGACAAATCGAACAGTGCGAACCCCGCCCCGGCTGTCGCCGCGGCGGGGTTTTTTCGTGCGCACAGACCCGGCCGAACCCGGCCCGCAAGTGCCGCTGGTGCAAGCCACTTCCGCACGCACTGGGGCAATTGGGTCGCAGGAGAGGGAGGCTGGGTAGTATTAGACCTTCCAGCCGAAAGGCGTGGGTGTTCTCCTACCTCCCGGACAGGAGTTCCGCACCGAGGCGGCGATGGGCGAGTTCACCCCGAACAAGTACGCGGTGCGGCTGACGGACGACCAGCGGGAACGGTTGGACGCCCTCACCCGCGCCGGTCACGCGCCGGTCGGGACGGTGCAGGCGGCCCGTGTCCTCCTGCTCGCCGACCACGGGCGAGAGGACGGCGGGTGGACCGACCCGGCCATCGCCCTGGGCATGCACGTCAACTCGGTGGCCAAGGTGCGGAAGCGGTTCGTCGCCGAAGGGGAGGAACCGGCGATCACCCGCAAGCGGCGGCTCACCCCGCCGGTCCCGCCCAAGGTGGAGGGCGGGGGGGAGGCCCACTTGGTGGCCATCTGCTGCTCGGCCGCCCCTGCCGGCCGCAGTCGATGGCCGTTGGAACTGCTGGCGGGCGAGGTGGTGTGCCGCAAGCTGGTGACGCCCGTCAGCCTGGAGACGGTGCGGCAAGGGCTGGGGAAAACGAGCTGTGACCGTGGCGGAAGGAGTGCTGGTGCTTCCCCGAGCGGGAGTCGGCCCGGTTCGTAGCCGAGATGGAAGACGTACTCGATGAGTACATCGCCGAGCACCCGGCGAACGAACCGCTCATCGGCATGGACGAGGTGAATCAGCAACTGCTGCGGGAGGACCAGGAGCCGATGCCGGTGGCCCCCGGCCGGCCGGTCGACGAGGACTACCAGTACGAGCGGCGGGGGACGCAGGCCATCTTCTGCTTCTTCGACCCGAGCCGCGGGTGGCGGCGGATGGCGGTGCGGGACAGCCGCACGGCGGTGGAGTGGGCCGAGCGGGTGCGGATCTTGCTGGAGGAGGACTCCCCGCACGCGCGGAAGGTGAGGCTGGTGTGCGCCCCCTGAACACGCACACCACGGCGGCGTTGTATGAGGCGTTCCCGGCCGAGCAGGCGCGGGCGTTGGCCAAGCGGTTGGAGATCCATTCCACGCCGGTGCACGGCAGTTGGCTGAACGTGGCGGAGATCGAGTTGAGTGTGCTCGCCCGCCAGTGCCTGGACCGGCGGATCGGATCGGCGGACGAACTGCGGGCGGAAGTGGCTCACTGGGTGGCCGAACGGAACGCGGATCAGAGCCAGGTGGTGTGGAAGTTCACCACCAACAAAGCCCGCGTCCGACTCCGCCACCTGGACCCACAAGATAAGACTTGAAGGTCTACCACCCACCACCCACCGACCTTGCGGTCGGGGTTCGCCAAGACCACCGGCGGACTCACGTCGCGCCGTTCGCCCCCTCGACGACACCACTGAATCGCCAGTGATAGGACTTACACCTCACCCGGTATCGGTTGATCTTTATCTTGAGGCGTGTGATCGGGTCTACTTGGCTGGTGGGCGAGCGGAGGACTGGTCCGTGCCTCGCACCCGGAGGTCACGGATGGCGACTTGGTTTCGCCCCACCCTGTCCGCCGACGAGCGAGCCGCCGTTCCCGCCGACCGCGATGCGCACGCCGACCCGGTCGTCCGCCGCAAGATGCACGTCCGGTGGGCCGTCCACCTGGGACACGGCCGGGCGAACGCCGCCCGCCTCGCCGCCTTCGGCCTGGCCACCGCCAAGCGGTACGTCCTGGCCGACCGCGACGGCGGACTGGACGGCCTGCGGCGGTGCGACCGCCACACCCCGACGAGCGACCAGGCCGGCCACGCCGAGGTCATCCGCCGGTCCCTCACCGCCACCCCGGTCCGCACCGTCGCCGAGGCGGCCGACCGCATCGAGGAGGTGACCGGCCTCCGCCGTAGCCTCACCCAGACCCGCACCTTCCAGGCCGGTCTGGGGTTCCGCTGGCCGCGGACCCGAGGCGGCCGAGGTGCTGGGCATCTCCGTCGCCACGGCTGAACGCTACTGGGCCTACGCCCGTGTTCGCCTGTACGCCGCACTGAGCTCGACTGATGCCGATTTCGGGGCCGTCATGGGGCGGGCGCGAGGGCGGTGAGCAGCAGTTCCCGCAACTCGGGCGGGAGTTTTGCGACCTCCCCCTGCGGATCGGCCTGTTCCAAAACGCATTCTGCCCAGATCC
>JANNQE010000243.1:0-3690 GCA_031441625.1 Planctomycetia bacterium | reverse complement strand
CCCCCGCGCCCCCCCGGGCGGGGGCGTGTTGGTTTTGGGGCGTGCCCCCCCCCGGTGGGGGTCAATCTTCGGCCGGGGCCGCCCCCACACCACTGACACCCACCGGCACCGTGAACTGCATCGGTGCCGGCGTCAGCCGGGCGGCCCAATCCCGCTCGTGTTCGCTCTGCGAAATCGTGGCCGTCAGCCCCGGAGCGAGCCCGAGCGTCGGGTCCACCGCCGCCGCACCCGCCGCCACCCACTTCGGGAACCGCCGACCGCGGCCGAGCGCACCGACGCTGGCGTTTTTCACCGCACGGAAGGCGTCCGCCCCCAGCGTGTGAATCAGGTCGGGTGTCGTCGTGAGAAGCAGCTTGTTCACGTCGGCCGGTGGGGTGTGCCGCACCACGTCGAACCACTCGCGGAGCAACGGCAGCGCGAGGTCGAACTGCCTCACCGACCCGGTCGGGTCGGCGGCGGAACTGAGGGCGAGAACAGTTTTCATGGGTGCGGGGTGTCGTCCGGAAGCACGCCGATGAACGGCAGGTGGCGGTAGTCGTCGGCGAAGTCGAGGCCGTACCCGATGACGAACTTGTTCGGGATTTCAAAGCCGACATAGTCGGGTTCGACGGCGATCGTCTGCCGGCCGACCTTCCGCAGCAGCACGCACGTCCGCACGCTCGCCGCCCCCTTGTGGTGCAGGTGCTCCACCAGCCGGGCGAGCGTCTGCCCGCTGTCCAGGATGTCGTCGAGCAACAGGACGTTCTTCCCCTTGATGTCCGGCAGCAGGCCGTCGTTCACCACCAGCGTGCCGGGGGTGGTGCTGTCGCGGTAGCTGCTCGCTTGAATCAGCCCGATCTGGTGCGGGTGGTGGATGCGACGGATCAGGTCGGCGAGGAACACTAGACTGCCCGTCAGGATGCCGACGACGACGAACGGCCGGTCGGCGAAGTCGGCGTTCACCCGCCCGGCGATGGCCTCCACCCGCTCGCGGATGGCGGCTTCGGAGATGAGAACTTCCATGCGGGCGAACCTGCGGCGGGGCGTTGCGATCATTCAACGAGAGCGCGTCCAGTGTGAACAGGGGGAACCGACATGAGCAAGAAACTCGACCACGTCCTGGTCATCGACATCGAGGCGACGTGTTGGGACGTGGGCCAACAGCCGAAAGGTGAAGTGTCGGATGTCATCGAGATCGGCATTTGTCCCGTCGAGGTGGGCACGCTCACGCGGTTGGAGAAGCGGAGCATCCTGATTCGCCCGGAGCGGTCCGGGGTCAGCCCGTTTTGCACCCAACTGACCACGCTCACGCAAGACCAGGTGGACGCCGGCGTGACTTTCGCCGAGGCGTGCAAGCGGCTGGAAAAAGAGTTCCGCAGTGCCGACCGCGTGTGGGCCAGCTTCGGCGACTACGACCGCAAGGCCATCGAGCGGCAGTGCAAGGAGGCTGGCGTGAAGTACCCGTTCGGCCCGCGGCACCTGAACGTGAAGACGCTGTTCGCCCTGGTGCGGGGGCTGCCGCACGAGGTCGGCACGGCACAGGCGGTGGAGATGTGCGGGCGGGCGATGGAGGGCACCCACCACCGCGGCGACGACGACGCCTGGAATATCGCCGGCGTGCTGATTGACGTGCTGAAGGCGGCCCGCGGTTAGGGTGGGTCGCTCTCGCAGAGAGCGACATTCAGACCGGCTCTCGGCGAGAGCCGGCCACACTACTTCAGTGCCCACTCGAACCACGTGTACAGAGCCTCGTTCGCCTCGGCGTTCGGGTCGTGCTTCGGGCGGTTGGTCATGGCCACACGGTTCGTCTCGCCGAGCAGCTTGTTCACCGCGACCAGGTGGTTCAGCGACTTCCACCGCTCCGGCTGGTCCTCTGCCCCGCCGCTCACGAAGAACGGCCGCGGGGCCAGCAAAGCGTGCAGGTCGGTCAGGTCGCGCTGGTCGTCCATCAGCTTCTTGTACGGCCCAGTTCGGGGGTTCTTGTCGGAAGGGGTGCCGCTCTTCCGCTGAGCATTCAATGCCGGGTCGAAGCCCAAATACCACGGCTCCCAGTAGTTTACGTTGCTCCTCTTCTCGTCGAACACGATGCCCGGATCGGACGTCGCCCCGCACGCGAACCCGTCGTGCAGCGCCGCCGCGAACATCGCCCACTTGCCGCCGTAGCTGTGCCCGACCACGCCGATCCGCTTGGCGTCCACGTTCGGCATCTGGGCCAGGGCCGTGCAACAGTTCGCCGCCTCGTAAGCGTGGAACGACAGCGGCTGAATGCGGCACTTCTCCTTCGACGGGTAGTAGGTGTTCGGGTCGCCGCCGAGCGACAGCGTAACGAACCCGCGCTTCGCAAGCTGAATGGCGTAGTCGCGGAACTCGGACTTGCCGCGGCCGACGGCGGTGTTCGCCTCGTAGAAGACGACTAGCACGGCCGGGAACGGGCCTTTGCCATCGGGCACCAGCAGGTACGCATCCTCGACCGTGCGGCCGGGGGCGGTCTCGATCTTCAGTTTGTGTTGCGTGACGGTGTCGCGCTGCTCCTTCGCGCCGAGTTCCACCTTCGGCTTTTCGATCAGCGCCGGCCACTCGCCCATCAAGCCGTGCCAGTACGTCTTGATCTCGGTACGCCGCTTCTGCCAGTCGGCGGCGGTCTTCACGTCGGTGCCGTCTTCGAACTTCAGCGGTGAACGGTGCGAGCCGAGGTCGGCGGCCAGTTCCTTCGGCGGGGTGAAGTGCGGGGCGATCTTCGCCGGCGGGTCGGCGGCGAAGGCGGGAAGCGTGAGGAGCAGAGCGAGCAACGCAGTGCGGGTGAACATGGCGGGTCTCGGGGGAGGTGCCAGAATGCTACCCGACGCCGACGAGGTTGCCCACCGTTCCGTATGTGGCTTTCAGGTTCTCGTCGGTGAACACCTCGGTGACCGGGCCGGACGCCACCTTCCGCACGTTCAGAAGCGTCACGTGGTCGAAGTAGTCCTTCACCGTGCTCAGGTCGTGGTGGACCACCAGCACCGTACGGCCTTGCGTGCGGAGTTCGCGGAGCAGGTTCACGATGGCCACTTCGGTCGGGGCGTCCACGCCCTGAAAGGGTTCGTCCATGACGTACACGGGGGCCTGCTGTACCAATGCGCGTGCCAGGAACACACGCTGCTGCTGGCCGCCGCTCAGTTGGTTGATCTGCCGGCGGGCGAAGTCGGTCAGCCCGACGCGGGCGAGGGCGTCGGTCGCCGCTTCTTTCTGCTTGTGTCCGGGCCGGCGGAACCAGCCGAGTTGCCCGTAGGTGCCCATCAGCACCACGTCGAATGCGGTCGTCGGGAACTCCCAGTCCACACTCCGGCGCTGCGGCACATACGCCACCGCCTGCTTGTTCGCGGAGTACGGCTGGCCGTGGATGAGCACCCGCCCGGACACCGGCTTGATGAGGCCGAGCATCGCCTTCAGGAGCGTCGTCTTGCCCGCCCCGTTCGGCCCGACCACGCCCATCAGCACGCCCGCCGGGACGGTCAGGTCGATGTCCCACACGGCCGGCTTGTCGTGGTAGGCGACGGTCAGGTCGTGCACGTCGATGGCGGGCAAAGTCATCGTAGGTCCGGCTGTACCGGACGCCGGGGCGTCCCGCACAGCCCGACCAACTTAAGCGTCCCGCACAGCCCGGCCAAAATAAGCGTCCCGCACAGGCGGCCCAAAATAAGCTTAATCAACATAACGGGGATGTTTTTGCGG
>JANNQE010000242.1:0-2226 GCA_031441625.1 Planctomycetia bacterium | reverse complement strand
ACCCCTTTCCCTAAGACTCTCCCCCCCCTCCCCCCCCCTAATTTTTTTTTGGGTTCCGCCGTTTGGCGGCCCCACCCACCCGCAAACCCCCGGGGTGGGGGTGCGCGATCCCCACCCCCCCCACGCGGAGTGTAGCCGAGTGGTTGCGACCGACATCCGGCGCAACCTAATAACAAGTTCGGCGAGCAGAGGGGTGCACGATGCTTCGTCATCGGCTTTCGCGGCGAGAAGCGTTGCGGGTGATGGGAGGGTCCGCCCTCGCCGCGACTCTCTCGGCCTGTCGGGCGGCTCGGACCCCAGGCAAACCGGAGGCGCAGATGCAGTCTCTGCAGGTGCGAAATGAGTTCGGCCAGTTGCGGGCGGCGCTCGTCCACGATGGCGACAACGCCAGGGACTGGACGATGGAACAGATCCGGGAACTGATACCCGCCGATGAGCTCAGGGAGCACCCGGAGTGCGGCCCCGCACTCCGAAGCGGGATCATCGCCCAGCAAGCCGAATTCTGCAGGGTGCTGACCGAACACGGGGTATCGCTGTTGCGGCCGGAATGGCAGAAGGATGCGAACTGCCAGGTCTTTACCCGCGACCCGTGCTTCGTCGTCGGCGACACGCTGTTCGTGGGGGGCTTGCGGGATGGCTATCGGCACGCCGAGACCGACGGGCTCGTGAAGATACGCGAGCGCGTTCCGAGCGTCGTGGACCTCTCCGGGGACGGGGCGCTGATCGAGGGTGGTGACGTGATGGTCCTCGACGAGGGGCGTCGCGTATTGGTCGGGATGCACCGCCACACGAACGAGGCCGGCATCGGGAAACTTACGGCCCATCTGGCCCGCTCGGCCGTCGATGTCATCCGCGTGCCACACCGGTCGCTCCACCTCGACTGCTGCCTCGCCCCGCTGCCGAACGGGCAGGCGCTGTACTGCGCGAGCAAGCTCCCGGATTCATCGGTGGACGTGCTGGGGGCGTGCTTCACGGGGCTGATCGCCCTCGATCGGGACGAGGCCGAATTGCACCTGGCGGCAAACCTGTTCTGGATCACCGACCGGAAGGTGGTGGCGAGCAGAAATACGCCGCAGACGAACAAGCTGTTGCGGGAGGCGCATTACGACGTGATCGAGCTAGATTTCTCGCACTTGGTGCATTGTTGGGGCAGCTTCCGGTGCGTCGTCTGCCCCCTCGACCGGGGTTAAACCAGCCGCCCCAGGAACGTTAGGTGAGCCTCAGTGATTCTTGTTGCTGACGTTGCGTTGCGGGGGTTGGCTCGGCACAGACCCTCTCCCGCGACCGTCCGAACCCCTGGTCCGGCAGCCCCCCCGCTCCCATTGCCAAAGACCGCCGGACCGCTCACACCCCCACCGCGGCGTCCTCCGACGGCCCCTCGATCTATTTACCTCTTACACCGACTCGCCACGCCGGGTCAGCGTTTGAGGCGTGCCCAGTAGCCGCCGTCGGACGGGCGGCCGGGGATGGCCGTGTGCTCGGCGTCCAGCCTCGCGCCCGGCGTGTCGTCCAGCACCGCCCGCACCACCCCGCCGTTCTCGTCCGGGTCGATGCTGCACGTGCTGTACACCACCACCCCGCCCGGTTTCACCCGGCTGAGCGCCGTCTTCAGTAGCATCGTTTGCAGTCGAATCAGGTGCTGGAACTCGTGCGGTTGCAACCGCCACCGCACCTCCGGCCGTCGCCCCATCACGCCCGTGTTGCTGCACGGCACGTCGGCCAGCACCGCGTCGAACGGCCCGGCCGGGGCGTCGGTGCCGTCCACCAGCACCCGCGGTTCGACGATCCGCACGCCCATCCGCCGGCACAGGTCGGTGACCGAATCCAGCCGTTCGGCCACGATGTCGCACGCCACGATCCGCCCGGAGTGATGCATCAGCTCGGCCAGGTGCGTCGTCTTCCCGCCGGGTGCGGCGCACAAATCCAGCACCTGCCAGCCCGGTTTCGGGGCGACCGCCGCCGCCACCAGCAGCGACGAGTGATCCTGCACGGCGAACTCGCCGGCGTCGTAGCCGGGCAGCTCGCGGATGCGGACGGTGTCGAGCAACTTCACCGCCTGCGGGTGGTCGCCCGGCTCGGCGGGGGTGTTCGTCGGCGGACAGAGTGGGGCGAAACCAACTGGCCATCCGTGACTCCTGTGGACACCGGCGAGTCCTCCGCTCGCCCACACCCTCAGTGGAATCGATCCCCACCCCGACGGAAAGATCAACCTTCGCCGCGCGGGGT
>JANNQE010000241.1:0-3224 GCA_031441625.1 Planctomycetia bacterium | reverse complement strand
GAAATGCCAATGGGTCTTGGTGGCACAGGCATTCCTGCCTGTGTCCACCCGCCCCGACACAGGGAAGAATGCCTGTGCCACCTGCAATCCCAGCACCACAGTTCATAACAGGCTCTAGGCTGAGCGCGCGGAGTCGTTCTTGCCCCTTTAGCCGTCGTGTGGTCGCAGGGCGAACGTCTGTCTCCACGCGGCCAAGGCGCAAGAGGCCAGCGCGAATCGCAAAGTCTAGCGCCTCATCCGTGAGATCTTCTCCCTCGACATCGAACGCCGTGTCCAGCAGCAGGTAGCTGCCGTTTCCGATGAATTCAACCTTGCCCTCGTCCCGGAGTTCCTAAAGGTTGCGGCTCACCGTCTGATCGGGTGTGAGTCCGACGCTTTCCGTCGCAGCGATGATTCCAGCCAACTCTTCGGACAAAAACGGCTGCCGTTCAATCGCATGGGTGCGATGACGGGCTGAGTAAGAACGTAGGGCGGACAGAACGGCGTCACGCCACTTCTCGGCCATCGAATGTCCTCGCTGATCAGTGTGGATATTCTGAACGGTTCAAAGGATGTGAGCATGTGGTCGATCCACCAACCGAGTTGGGGCGTCGTCGGCCAGCTTCGCCACCTCGAACCGCTCGTAGGTCCGCTGGTCGGCCTGCTTGGAGTAGAGGCGGAGTTCCTTCAAGTTGGTAACGATGTACTAGTCGGTCGGCTGGTTGACGGCGTACTTCAGCGCCTGATCCACGGCGGACAGCTTTCGCCCGCCGTAGGGCCAGTCCAGTTTGTCGTTCGGCCCCTTGCCCTCCACCATCACCACGAACTCAACCTTCTCCCCGCCGAACCGTCCGAGGGCGGCGTCGGCGAACTTGCCGTCCACTTCGATGAGCGATTCCCTCTTGATCGTGTACGGCGTCTGAGGCACCGGGACATAGCCGAGTATCGCCTCGAACACATCGGTGATGAAGTTGGGTAACAGTTCCGTCTCTTTATGCTGCCGGCTGGCGTCTGATGCGAGGAGCTTCACCCACACGGCCAGCTTGGGGCGAGCGGCGACAGCGGCGGGCGGAACGGCGAACCCGGCCAACTTCGGGCGGAGGGCGTCGGGGCGAAACAACGGCTTCACGTCGGCGGGCATGGGCGGGCGGCTCGGTGGGTGCCCGCAGAGTGTACCCGGCGGCGGTGCGCCCGTCTGCCCCGTCACGGCGTTGGAATGAGTTCAGCCGTTCGGCGGGGTGAGCAACCGCACCAGTGCGGACGGCCGTCGCATTCTCTCCGGCGGCCTCAACACGCGGTCGCGCGAGTGGGCGTCAGCAACCGTCAGGTAACGAGGTGGCAACACGGCGTAGACAACGGGCGACGGGCGGCGGAGAGTAGCGGTAGGTGCCGCCTGCCGGGCGGCACTCGTCAACGTGCCGCCCGGCAGGCGGCACCTACCTCCGAGGTGTCGGTCATGACTCTCCGCAAGTGGCTGTGGGCGGCTCCGGTGGTCGGGGCGGCCGGCGTCGGGCTGATCGCCAGTTCTGTGGTGCCGACGGCCGACGCCGCCGGCAAGGCCGACGGTGATCCGAAGCAGTCCGTGGCCCTGCCGATCAAGCAGGTGGTGCTGTTCAACAGTGGGGTCGGTTACTTCGGCCGCACGGGTGAAGTCGAAGGCGAAGCCCGAGTCGATCTCACCTTCCCCGAATCGGACATCAACGACCTGTTGAAGTCGATGACGCTTCAGGACTTCAACAACGGGCACATCTCGGCGGTCAGCTACGACAGCCACGAGCCGGTGGACCGCACCCTCGCCAGCTTCGCCATCGACCTGAACGGCCAACCGACGCTGGCGAACATTCTCGGCCAGGCGCGGGGCGAGCAGGTCGAGGTGGTGATGAACACCACCGTCACCACGCAGCCCGGCACCATCAAGGGGACGATCCTCGGCACCGAGATTCAGAAGGTGCCGGTGGGCACGGCGCAGATCGACTGCGTGGTGTTGAACGTGAGCACGACGGAAGGCTTCCGGGCCGTCAAGATGATGGACGTGCAGCGGGTGCGGTTCCTCAACCCGGTGCTCGAAGCGGAACTGAAGCGGGCGCTGGACACGCTGGCGCTGAGCCACGATTCGCAGAAGAAGGCCGTCAGCATCCAGTTCAGCGGGGAAGGGAAACGCAAGGTGAAGGTGGGGTACGTGATCGAAGCGCCCGTGTGGAAGACGAGCTATCGGCTGGTGCTCGACACGGACAAGAAGCCGTACCTGCAAGGGTGGGCCATCGTCGAGAACCCAACGGACGAAGACTGGACCAACGTGAAGATGGGCCTCGTCTCGGGTCGGCCCATCTCGTTCAAGATGGACCTGTACAACCCGCTGTACGTGAACCGCCCGACGGTCGAGCCGGAACTGTTCGCCAGCCTCCGCCCGCCGGCCTACGACGGCGGGTTTGCGATGCAAGGCGGGCAAGGGCAGAACAGGTTCAACACCACCCGGCCGACCGGCAGCAGTGGGACGCCCGCAGACGGCAGACCGGAGCCACGGAAGGCGGACAAGGCGAAAGAGCAAATGCTGGAAAAGAAGTCGGAACAACTCAGATCGCTCGACGAGTCCGCCTCGTATCGCAATTCCGTGAAGGCCCACGAACGCGACGAGATCCAGCAACTGGTGCAGCAGATGGACGGGAGCGGGGTGCAGAGTTCGGCGACGGCGGCCAAGCTGGGGGACAGCTTCCAGTATGGCATCAAGCACCCGGTGAACCTGGCCCGGCAGAAGTCGGCGCTGCTGCCGATCATCTCGGACGACATCGAAGGCACGCGCGTGAGCATCTACAACCCGGCCGTGCAGGCCAAGCACCCGCTCCTCGGCTTCCGCTTCAAGAACAGCACCAAGGCGACGCTCCCGCAGGGGCCGATCACCGTGTTCGACGCCAACGTGTACGCCGGTGACAGCCGCATTCAGGACACGTCGGCCGGCGACGAGCGGTTGCTCGCTTACGCCATCGACCTGGGCACGGAAGTGATCCCGCAGAACACCGCGAATAGCGGGAACATCGTGAGCGTGAAGGCGAACAAGGGGGTCGTCCGCACCACCCGCCGCCAGCGGGAGGAGAAGGTGTACAAAATCAGCAACAAGAGCGACACCGACCGCGTGCTCGTCATCGAGCACCCGAACCGCACGAACCAGCAGTTCAAGCTGGTCGAGACGGCGAAGCCGGTCGAAGAGACGGCCGGGCTGTTCCGCTTCGACGTGAAGGTGGCGGCCA
>JANNQE010000240.1:0-12823 GCA_031441625.1 Planctomycetia bacterium | reverse complement strand
GCACCGTTCGGCCGAGTGCCGCTCGGCAAGCGGCACCTACTTTTCAGGTCCTCCCATGGGCGAACCCACTCCCCCGCTCGCCCGTCGCACCCGCTGGTGGCTTCTGGCGGTCGGCGTGCTCGTTGTTGGCCTGCTCGTGGCGGTGTGGGCCGATCCGCGGCAACTCGCCCTGTTCAAACTACTCGCCTCGCTGCCGGTGGTGCTCATCGGCGGCGTGGCGGCGGTCGTCGTCGGCTGGCGGGTCATGCCCGCGCGGGTGCGGTGGGCGCTCGCGGCCGGCGGGTTGGTGGCGTGTGCCGCCGCCACGGTGTTGGCCGTCGTTTTCTCGCAGCCGTCGCCCGTCACCGAGCCGACCGCCCCCGTGCCGCAAGTGTCCGGGCCGGAGTGGTTCTGCGACCTGACGCCCACTCCCCTGCCCCGCCTCACCCCCGGCACGGTCGTCGGCCCCAGCCCGCCGGACGGGTGGTCGCACATCATGTTGAAGCTCCGTGTGAAGTACGAACCCGACGCCAAGATTCAGATCCCGGGGCCGGTGGCGGAGGCGAGCGGTGCCCTCACGTGCGTGGCGGTCGTGCGGGCGAAGGCGGTGGCCGGGGCCGACGGGCCGGTGGACGTGCTCGAACAAGTGGCCCAGGGCATGAGCATGACGACGGCCGACGGGGACATGGTGGTGTCGTCGGCACGGCCGGCCGACTGCAAGCGGCTCGGCTGGCTGGCGACCACCGCCCTCAAGTCGGCCGAGGCCGACATGCAGCAGCAATTCATCGTCGCCCGCACGCCCTCGCTGTGGGTTTTCGATATTCGGAGCCGCATCCTCCGCGACGGCCGCATCTTGCCCATCACCCGCAGATATGCCGTTCAACTCTCTGGCCATCGTGGGACCATGTCAATACTTTATTGGGACCGGCCGCACGACGCCGACGGGAACTCGCCCGCCCCGGTGGAGGTCACACGGGTGGCGGCGGGGTTGGATGACGTGCTGCCGATGGGCGTGTGCGACCGTGACACGCTCACGGCCGACCTGTTCGCCTGCAAGCGCGGCCCGGCGGGAACGCCCTTCCCGCTGCCTGACTGGGGCCGCGACCTGAACCGCACGCCGCTGACCGCCGACACCGTTCGCCGGTTGGAAGCCGAAATCGCCGCCCGCGAGGGGCTGACCCTGCCGGCGGCGAAGAAGTAGGTGCCGGCCCGGATGCCCTCGTCGCATAGGGGGCGTGAGCAAGGAAGTCTCCCCTTCCGTTCACCCGCTCTCCCAGGCGACCGCTCACCCGGACCCTCTCTCATGTCGAACCGCGCGGCCCCCAAAGACGCCATCGCCATCGTCGGCATCGGCTGCCGCTTCCCCGGCGGCGGGCACGACGCCGGCTCGTTCTGGAAGCTGCTCGCCGACGGCGTGGACGCCATCTCGGACGTGCCGGCCGACCGCTGGGACACCGGCACCTTCTACCACCCGGACGGGCAGGGCGGGCGGACGAACTCGCGGTGGGGCGGGTTCGTGCCGGACGTGGACTCGTTCGACGCCGGCTTCTTCGGCATGTCCCCGCGGGAGGCCACCCGCACCGACCCGCAACACCGCCTGCTGCTCGAAGTGGCGTGGGAGGCGCTCGAAGACGCCGGCCTGATCCCGCACAAGCTGGCCGGCTCTCCCACCGCCGTGTTCGTCGGCATCAGCAGCTTCGACTACGCCCTGGTGCAGTCCGACTTCCGCGACCGCACGCACATCGACGTGTACAGCAACACCGGCAACGCGCTCAGCCTGGCCGCCAACCGCATCTCGTACCAGTTCGACTTCAAAGGCCCGAGCGCGGTCGTGGACACCGCCTGCTCGTCGTCGCTGGTGGCCGTCCACATGGCGTGCCGCAGCATCTGGGACGGGCACAGCCAGATGGCCCTCGCCGGCGGGGTGAACGTGCTCCTGAACCCGGACGGGTTCATCGGCTTCACCAAGCTGTCGATGCTCTCCCCGGACGGGCGGTGCAAGGCGTTCGACGCCTCCGCGAACGGGTTCGTCCGCGCCGAGGGGGTCGGGCTGGTGGTGTTGAAGCCGCTGTCGGCGGCGGTGCGAGACGGCGATCGCGTGTACGCGACGATTCGCAGCACGGCGATCAACTCGGACGGCCGCACCCCCGGCCTGACGGTGCCCGACCAGAAGTCGCAAGAGGAGTTGATCCGCCTGACGCTACGGGAAGCCGGGGCGACCGTACGGCAGGTGCGGTACGTGGAGGCGCACGGCACCGGCACGCCCGTCGGCGACCCCATCGAGACGCGCGCGCTGGGCACCGTGCTGGGGGCCGGCCGGCCGGCGTCCGACCCGTGCCTGATCGGGTCGGTGAAGACGAACATCGGCCACCTGGAGCCGGCGTCCGGCATCGCCGGGCTGATTAAAGCCGCGCTCGTGCTGCACCACGGGCAAGTGCCGCCGAACCTGCACTTCCACACCCCGAACCCCGACATCCCGTTCGACGCCCTCCGCCTGCGGGTGCCGCGTGTCCTCGAACCGCTCCCGCCGGGTGTGGGTCCGGCGCTGGCCGGGGTGAACTCGTTCGGCTTCGGCGGCACCAACGCGCACGTCCTGTTGCAGGAGTCGGACCGCCCGGCCGTTCGCCCGATCACTCCCACGGGGCCGGCGTTCGTGCCACTTTCGGCCCGCACTCCGGATGCCCTTCGCGCGCTGGCGAAGGCGTGGGCGGCCGCGCTGGCCGTCGGCGAGTGGCCGCTGAACGACGTGGCCTACACCGCGTGCGCGCGGCGGACACACCACGAGTACCGCCTGCCGGTGGTGGCGAAGAACACCACCGAACTGGCCGACCACCTGGGACGGTTCGCCGCTGGCACCGACCCCGTGTCGGCCGTCGGCAGTGCCCCGAAGCTGGCGTTCGTGTTCTGCGGGCAGGGGCCGCAGTGGTGGGGCATGGGGCGGCAACTGCTGGCCGACGAGCCGGTGTTCCGCGACACCGTCCGCCGCTGCGCCGACATCCTCGACGGCATGGCCGACTGGTCGCTGTGGGACGAACTGGCCCACGCCACCGAAGCCACCTCGCGGATGTCGGAAACAGTGGTCGCGCAGCCGGCGCTGTTCGTGCTGCAAGTGGCGCTGGCCGCACTGTGGCGGTCGTGGGGGGTGACGCCGAGCGTGGTCGTCGGGCACAGCGTGGGCGAGGTGGCGGCGGCGCACGTGGCCGGCGCGCTGACGCTCGAAGAGGCCGTGCGGGTGATCTACCACCGCGCCCGGTGCGTGGAGCAGGCGCCGTCCCGCGGCAAGATGCTGGCCGTCGGCCTGTCGGCGGCGGAAGCGGCCGAGTACGTCGGGAACCGCACCGACCGCATCGCCGTCGCCGCGATCAACGGCCCGCGATCGATCACGCTGTCCGGGCAGGGCGAAGCGCTCGAGGAAGTCGCCGAAGCCTTGCGGAAGAAGGACGTGTTCCACCGCTTCTTGCAGGTGCAGTACGCCTTCCACAGCCCGCAGCTCGACCCGGTGCAGGGCGAACTCACCCGCTCGCTGCACGGCATCCGCCCGAAGCCGACCACGGTGCCGCTCTACTCGACCGTCACCGGCCGGCGAATCGACGGCGCGACCCTCGACCCGGATTACTGGTGGCGGAACCTGCGGAACACGGTCCACTTCGCCGACGCCATCGACCGCATTTCCGGCGAGGGGTTCGACACGTTCCTCGAACTCGGCCCGCACCCGGTGCTCAGCGGGTCGGTGCAGGAGACCCTGAAACACCGCTCCCGCACGGGCAAAGTCATCCCGACGCTCCGCCGCGGGTCGGACGACCGCCCGGCCCTGCTCCGCTCGGTCGGCGAGTTGTACGTGCTGAACCAGCCGTTCGACTGGGCCGCCCTCGCCCCGGCCGGCCGGCCGGTGCCGCTGCCCGGCTACCGCTGGCAGCGGGAGAAGTTCTGGTTCGAGTCGGCCGAATCCCGCCGCACCCGCGCCGGCGGGCCGTGTCACGCGCTGCTCGGCCAGCCGGTGCCGGCCGCGTACCCGTCGTGGGAACAGGTGGTCGGCACCACCACGCACCCGTTCTTGAACGACCACCAGGCGCAGGGGCACCCGCTCTTCCCGGCGACCGGCTACGTCGAAATGGCCTTCGCCGTGGCCGCCGCGGTGTCGCCGGATCGCCCGCAAGCGCTGCACGACATCAAGCTGTTGAAGGCCTGCTTCCTGCCCGAAGGCACGGTGAAGCTGCAAACGGTGTACACCCCGGACGGCTCGACGTTCGGCGTTCACACCGGCGGCGGCGGACTGCCGCTGACCACGCACGTGACCGGCGTGCTGCGACCGGCCGACGACACCCGCGGGGCCGCACTCGCGCTCGACGCAGTGCGCGGGCGGTGCACGGTGCAGTACGCGCCGGCCGACTACTACGCCCGTCTGTCGGGGTTCGGCCTCGACTACGGCCCAGCGTTTCAGGGCATTCAGGAACTGTGGACCGGGCCGAACGAGGCGCTCGGCCGGGTGAGCCTGCCCGACAACACGGGCACGCAGCACACCGACTTCCACGTTCACCCGGTCGTGCTCGACGCCGGCTTGCAGGTGATCTTCGGCACGCTGAGCTTGCCGGCCGTGGGCGAGCGCCGCGGGGCGTACCTGCCGGTGGCGATTGAAAAGGTGACACTCTTCGCCCGGCCGACCGGCCCCGTCTGGTGCCACGCCAAGCTGACCGACCGCGACCGCCGCACCGTGACCGCCGACCTGCGGGTGTACGACGAGGCCGGTGCGATGGTGTGCGAGGTGCGTGGGGTGCGGTGTCAGGCGGTGGGGGCGGACGGCGACGACGGCGGGTCGCTCGACGAGTTGCTGTACGAGTACCGCTGGCTGGCCACCCCCCGCGACGACCGGCCGACGCCCGTGGCCGCCCCCGCCGCGTACTGGACCGATCTGGCCGCCCTCGCCGACGCGCTTCAGAGCGAAGCCCGCGCGCTGAACGCCGAGTGCGAAGTGCGCGTGCGCACCGAACGCTTCACCGCCGACCTGAACCCGCTCGCGGTGGCGTTCATCGCGCGGGCACTGGATGAAACGGGCGGTACGCTGCGAACGGGCGAACGGTTCACCACCGACGCGCTGGCAAATCGCGTGGGCGTGGCGGCACAACACCGCCGCTTCTTCGGCCGGCTGCTGGCCATCCTCGCCGAAGACGGCTACCTCACCGGCGACGGCACCACGTGGGAAGTCGGCGGCGTGCCCCCCGCGGTTGCCCCGCTCGACCTGTGGCGGCGGATGCTCGACCGCCACCCGGCGTACCAGGCCGAGCTGAACCTGTTCCAGCGGTGCGGGTCGGAGTTGGCGAAGGTGCTCCGCGGGCAGCAAGACCCGATGGACCTGATCTTCCCCGGCGGGTCCACGCATACCGCCGAGCACCTGTACCAGGACTCGCCGTACCAGCGGTACACGAACGCCGTCACCCGCCGGGCCGTCGCCCGCCTGCGACAGATGCTGCCGGCGGGTCGCGTGCTGCGGGTGTTGGAAGTCGGCGGCGGCACCGGCGGACTGACGGCCCACCTGCTGCCGGCCCTCGACCCGGCCGCCACGCGGTACGTGTTCACCGACCTGTCCGGCCACTTCTTCGACGCCGCCCAACAGAAGTTCGGCAGTTACCCGTTCGTCGAGTACCGCCGGCTCGACCTGGAGCGCGACCCGACCGCCCAGGGGTTCGACGCCGGCTCGTTCGACGTGGTGGTGGTGTCGCAGGCGCTGCACGCCACCGCCGACCTGCGGCAGACGCTCGGGCACATCCGCCAGTTGCTCGCGGCCGGCGGGCTGCTGCTGGCCACCGAGTCCGTCACCCGCTTGCGGTTCCTCGACCTGGTCTTCGGCACTCTGAACGGCTGGTGGCGGGCGACCGACCGCGACCTGCGGCCGGACCACCCGCTGCTCACCTTCGCGCAGTGGAAGGGTGTGCTCGAAGCGACCGGCTTCGGTCAGGTGGTGGACGCGGCGGCGACCGGCGAGCCGATGGACGCGGCCGTGCTGCTGGCGCGGGCGGACGGGACGGAAGTCAACGCGCCGGCTGCGGTCGAAGCAGTGAACACCACCGACCGTTGGCTGGTGCTGGCCGACACGGGCGGGGTGGCAACCCAACTGTCGGCGGCGCTGACGCGGGCCGGCGGGTCGTGCGTGCGGGTGACGGTGGGTGCCGAGTTCGCCCGGCTGTCGGCCGACGAGTTCCGCGTGAACCCGGCCCGCCCGGACGACATGAAACGGCTGATGGCCGAGGCGACGGTGGGGCAGGCGCTCCGCGGGGTGGTTCACCTGTGGAACCTGGACGCCCCGCCGACGGACGGACTCGACGGGGCCGCACTCGACGCGGCACAGACCGCCGGCTGCCTGAGCATCGTTCACCTGCTGCACGTGTGGGGGCCGGACGCCAAGCCGGGCACGCGGTGGTGGGTCGTCACCCGTGGAGTACACTCGGTGGGCGGCGAGCGGGGGCCGGTGGCGGTGGCCCAAGCGCCGGCGTGGGGGCTGGTGCGGGCCATCGGGCGGGAGTACTCGCACCTGAAGTGCGGGCTGATCGACCTGGACGCCGGACCCGCCACCGCCGCGGCCGAGGCAATCCTCGCCGAACTGGTGTCGCCGACGGCCGACGACGAACTGGCCTTCCGCGGGGCGACGCGGTTCGCGCACCGATACGTTCGCGCGCCGCTCGACGACCGGCCGGTGAATGCCACGGGGCGTGCCTACCGTCTGGAGGTGGCGCGATCGAACACCCTCGACGGCCTGCGGCTCCGCACCACCACGCCCCGCCCGCCGGGGCCGGGCGAAGTGGGCATCGAAGTGATGGCCGCCGGATTGAACTTCAGCGACGTGCTGAAGGCGCTCGGCCTGTACCCCGGCCTGCCGGTCGGCCCGGTGCCGCTGGGCATCGAGTGCAGCGGGCGAATCACGGCGGTCGGCCTCGGCGTGACCGGCTTTGCGCCGGGCGACGCGGTCGCGGCCGTCACCACGCACAGCTTCAGCAGCCACCTGAACGCCCCCGCCGCGGCCGTCGGGCACATGCCGAAGGGCGTGTCGTTCGAGGAAGCGGCCACCATCCCCATCGCATTCTTGACTGCCCACTACGCGCTGAACCACATGGGGCGGATGGAGCCGGGCGAGCGGGTGCTGATTCACTCGGCCACCGGCGGGGTGGGGCTGGCGGCGATTCAGATCGCCCGCGCGGGCGGGGCGGAGGTGTTCGCCACGGCCGGCAGCAAGGAGAAGCGGGAACTGCTCCGCGCGCTCGGCGTGTCGCACGTGTTCGACTCGCGGTCGCTGGCGTTCATCGACGAAGTGTTCGAGCGCACCGGCGGCCGCGGGGTTGATCTGGTGTTGAACTCCCTGTCCGGCGAGGCGCTCACCCGCGGCATGACGGTGCTGGGCGACCACGGGCGGTTCCTGGAGATCGGCAAACGCGACATCTACGCCGACACGCGGATGCCACTGCGGACGTTCCGCAAGAACCTGTCGTTCATGGCCATCGACCTGGACCGCGCGCTCCGCGAACGCCCGGAGCGGATCGGCGGGCTGTACCGCGAGCTGTTGAAAGACTTCGACCGCGGGGTGCTGCACCCGCTGCCGCACCGCACGTTCGCGGCCGGCGACGCGGCGTCCGCCTTCCGCACCATGGCCCAGGCCAAGCACGTCGGCAAGGTGGTGCTGAACCTGACCGACACCGGCGGGCAGGTGCGGGCGGCGGTGGGCGAGACGGCGGAGTTGCGGCCGGATCGCACGTACCTGGTGGTGGGCGGGGCCGGCGGGTTCGGGCTGGCCGTCACGGATTGGCTGGTGGCGAGCGGGGCGAAGCACGTCATGCTCGTCGGCCGGCGGACCACCCTGCCGCCCGACACGACCGCGGCCATCGACCGCCTGCGACAAACGGGCGCGCGGGTGGAGGCGGTGTCGGCCGACGTGACGGACGCGGCGCAGGTGGCCGGCCTGCTCGCCCGCACCGGCGGCGAGTGGCCGACGCTGGCCGGGGTGATTCACACGGCGATGGTGCTGGACGACTGCCTGCTGATGAACCTGACGGCCGACCGCCTGTCGAAGGTGCTGCGGCCGAAGGTGCTCGGCGCGTGGCACCTGCACACCCAGACGGCCGGCCGCCCGCTCGACTTCTTCGTCATGTTCTCGTCCATGTCGTCGGTGTTCGGGCTGGCGGGGCAGGCGAACTACGCGGCGGCGAACGCCTTCCTCGACGCACTCGCGCACCACCGGCGGGCGCTCGGCCTGCCCGCCACCGCCATCAACTGGGGGTCGCTCGGCGGGGTCGGGTACGTGGCCGAACACAAGGACGTGGCCGCCAAGTTCGACACCATGGGCATCCTCCACTTCAGCGCGCAAGAGGCGGTGTCGCTGCTCGGCCGGTTCATCCGGCAGGGGGTGACGCAGATCGGCGTGATGCGATTGGACTGGCGGAAGATCACCCGCTCGCTGTACGGCGAGGCGGTGCCGCCGCGGTTCACCGGCCTGCTCGACGCGATGCCCGGCAGCACCACCGGCGCGACGCAGTCGGCCGACGTGGGCGTGCGGGCGAGCGTGATGCAAGCGCCGCCGGAGAAGCGGAAGGAGACGCTGCAGAAGCTCGTCCGCGAGCGGCTGGCGAAGGTGCTCGGCACGGTCGAAGAGAAGATCAGCACGGAAATCCCGCTCGTGTCGCTCGGCGTCGATTCGCTCATGGCAGTCGAGTTGCACAACTGGATCGAGGGCGAACTGCGGGTGTCGCTGCCCATCGTGGAACTGGTCCGCGGGCCGAGCGTGTCGAAGCTGGCCGACGTGCTGCTCGCCCAACTGACCGCCGGCGAGACGGCCGACGCTTCACCCACGCCGACGCCGACGCCCGTGGCCGAAGTCGCGCCCCCGGTCGAACTCCCGCCGGCCGACACCGGCGAGCCGTTCCCCTGCACCGACCTGCAAATCGCTTACCTCGGCGCGCGGTGGATCGACTCGGAACTCGGCAAGCGGGGGTGTCACATCTCCGTCGAGATCGCGGTGGACCGCCCGCTGGATGTGGCCCGCCTGTCGGCCGCGTGGCAGCAGATGTTGAACCGCCACCCGACCACGCGGCTGGTGTTCACCAAGAAGATGACGCAACGGGTGCTGCCGGCGGCCGAGTACGCACTGCCGACGGACGACTGGAGCGACGACCCGCAGGCCGAGGCGAAGCTGGCGGCGCTGCGGCTGCGGTTGGCCGATCAGGTGTTCGACCCGACCGCGTGGCCACTGTTCGAGGTGCGGGTGGTGCGGCTCGGCGAGCAGTCGTTCCGCCTGTTCGCCAGCCTGGACATGCTGGTGGTGGACATGCAGAGCCTGCACTTGTTGCTCGGCGACTGGCTGGCGCTATACGACGGCACGGCCGGCCCGGTGGCCGACGTGGACGCCTTCCGCCGGTATGCGATCCAGACGACCGAGGTCCGCGGCACGCCCGCCCACACCCGCGATTGCGACTACTGGGCCGCGCGCGTGGCCGACTTCCCGCCGCCGCCCCCCCTGCCCCTCCGCGCCGACCCGGCCTCCCTCCGCCGCCCGCGGTTCGGCACCGCCGCCGTGCGTCTGACCGCCGACCAGTGGGCACAACTCCGCGGCCGCGCCCGCGAGAACGACCTGACCCCCGCCGGCCTGCTGGCCGCCGCCTTCGCCCGCATCCTGGCGAACTGGAGCGGGGCCGAACGCTTCTGCCTGAACCTGCCGCTGAACGACCGCACCGCCGCCCAGCAGCCGCTCATCGGGCCGTACACGTCCACGCTGCTGCTCGACGTGAACACCGCCGGCGACTTCTGGACGGCCGCCCGCACCCTGCACGGCACGCTGCTCGACGGCATGGAGCACAACCGCTGCACCGGCATCGAATTCACGCGGATGCTCGCCCGGCACCGCAAGAGCGGGCTGCGGCCGATCACGCCGGTGGTGTTCACGTCGATGCTCTACCCGTCGCCGCTGGCCGGCTGGGGCCGGGTGGTGGACGCCTACAGCCAGACTCCGCAGGTGTGGCTCGACTGTCAGGTGGTGGACGACGACGGCGCGCTCTGGGTGCGGTGGGATTACGTCGAACAGCTCTTCGACGCGGACGAACTGAAGGCGAGGTTGAACGAGTACGGGGCGCTGCTCGAACGCCTCGCCGCGACCGGTTCCGCGGAGGTTCACACCGAGCCGGACTTGGTGGACTTGTTTCGCGCTCAGGTGAAGCTCGGCCCGACCCGACCGGCGGTGCTGACCGATACCGCCACTGTCAGTTACGCCGAACTCGACGCCGAATCGGATCGCGTGGCGTCCGGGCTGATCGCGGCCGGGGTGAAGCCGGGGCATCTGGTGGCGGTCTGTTGTCCCACGTCGCCCGCACTCGTGGCCGGGTTGCTCGGCATTCACAAGGCCGGTGCCGCGTACCTGCCGCTCGACCCCGACCTGCCGCCCGCCCGCATCGCCGAACTGCTGACCGACAGCCGGGCCGAACACGTGCTAAGCGACCCGACGTTAGCGGACCGCTGGCCCGTCGGCCGTGTGCCGCTCGCGCTGGCGCAACTGGCGTCCACCACCGCCGGGCCGCTCCCGCCCCGCCGCGGGGCCGACGCCGTCGCCTACGTCATCTACACCTCCGGCAGCACCGGCCGGCCGAAGGGCGTGGTGATGACGCACGCGGCGGTGGTGAACACCGTCGAAGAGGTGAACCGGCGGTTCGAGGTCGGGCCGACCGACCGCGTGTTCGCCTTCTCCCGCCTGACGTTCGACCTGTCCGTGTACGACATCTTCGGCACGCTCGCCGCCGGCGCCGCCGTGGTGCTGCCCGCCGACGCCTCCCGCCGCGAGCCGCGGCACTGGCTGGCCGCCGTCCGCCGCCACGCGGTGACGGTGTGGAACTCGGTGCCCTCGGCGATGGAAATGCTGGTGGCAGTGGCCGAGAGGACGCCCGGCGACGACCGCCTGCGGTGCGTGCTGCTGAGCGGCGACTGGGTGCCGCTGCCGCTGCCCGACCGCATCCGTAAGCAGTTCACCTCGGCCCGCGTGGTGAGCCTGGGCGGGGCGACCGAGTGCGCCATCTGGTCGTGCTTCCACCCGGTGAACGGGCTGAAGGCCGAGTGGAAGAGCATCCCGTACGGGCGGGCGCTAGCCGGGCAGACGCTGCACGTGCTGTGTGACGACCTGCGGCCGGTGCCGGCCGGCACGCCGGGGCACCTGTTCATCGGCGGGCGGGGGCTGGCGACCGGCTACCTGCACGACCCGGAGCGGACGACCGCCGCGTTCGTGTCGCTGCCCGGCACGAACGGGCACGCCGAGCGGGTGTACCGCACGGGCGACCGCGCGCGAGTGCTGCCGAACGGCGAGGTGGAGTTCCTCGGCCGCGGCGACGGGCAGGTGAAGGTGCGGGGCTACCGCGTGGAGTTAGCGGAGGTGGAGGTGGCGCTCGCCCGCCACCCGGCGGTGAAGCAGTGCGCCGTGGTCGCCCTGGGCGAAGCGGGCGGGCCGCGGGAGTTGGCCGCCTACTACTCGCTCACGTCGCCCGTCGCCGACGCCGCCCTCCGCACGCACCTGACCGACACGCTGCCGGAATACATGGTGCCGCAGCACTGGACGGAGTTGCCCACGCTCCCGCTGAACGGCAACGGCAAGATCGACCGCAAAGGGCTGCACCACCCGCGGGCCGCGAGTGTTCCACCAACCCCGCCGAACGGCATCCTGCTCGACCCCCGCGAGCGGGCCACGTTCCGCGAAGCCCGCCACGGCATCCGCCGCGACCTGAACGGCATCCAGCGGGTGCCACTGGCCACGCCCGAACCCGACGCGCTCACCGCCTGGATCGAACAACGCCACAGTCAGCGCGAGTTCGGCTCCCGGCCGATTGCCGCGCACCAGTTCGCCAATCTGTTGCACGCCCTGCGGGTACGGGGTGAAGTGGGCAAGCGGAATTACGCCTCCGCCGGCGGAACGTACTCCGTGCAACTCTACCTGCACCTGAAGGCGGGGGCGGTGGAGGGGTTGGACGCCGGCACCTACTACTACCAGCCGGAGGAACACCACCTCGCCCGGCTGAGCGACCGCCCCGACCTGGGCGAGGCCATCCACTTCCCGACCAACCGCCCGCTCGCCCGGCACGCCGCCTTCACTCTGTTCCTCGTGTCGCGGCTGTCGGCCGTCACTCCGCTGTACGGCGACATCGCCCGCCCGCTGGCCACCCTCGAAGCCGGGGCCGTCTCGCATCTGCTCGAAACGCTCGCCCCGGCGTGTGAGATCGGGCTGTGTCACGTGAGCGCGGTCAGCCTCGATCCGGTGCGCGACGCCTTCGCCCTCGACGCCGACCACGTGCTACTGCACACGCTCATCGGCGGGTCGCTGCCGACTGCTGAAGACACGGCCGCACACCACCAGTTGCATACGGCCGCACCGACACCGGCCGTCGTTGTCACGCTGCCGCCGCTCGCCGCGGGTGAAATCCAGGCCGAGCTGGTGCGGATGTGGAAGCAGACGCTGGAAGTGGACGCGGTGGACGTCCACGCCTCGTTCTTCGAGCTGGGCGGCGACTCGCTGCGGGCGATGAACCTGATGGTGCAACTGCAAGACCGCTTCGGCGTGGAGGTGAACGTCGCCGACCTGTACACGCACAGCACCCTCGCCGACCTGGCCGCGTTCATTGCCACCGCGTCGAAGGCGAACGGCGGAGCGGCAACCGACACTGTTGCCGGGGGCTCTGACCCCGATCCGACCGGCCTCACAGAGGCCATCGAGTATCGCCGCCACGCACTGCGGGACGAACAGAGTGTCGCCGCCACGCTCCGCGGGGCGGATGCTCTTTTGCCGGAACAATCCGACCGCCCCGCGGAGCGTGGCGGCGACACTGGCCGGCCC
>JANNQE010000239.1:0-8346 GCA_031441625.1 Planctomycetia bacterium | reverse complement strand
GCGGAGGGGCCGGCGTCGGTATCCGTTCGCCGGCCCCTCCGCGGCGGTGTGGTTGATCTCATCGCGACCCAGGGCTTCCGCCCTGGGCTACATCCGCCGGCCCCTTCGGGGCGAAGATTTACCGGCCCCCGTACTGCTTCTCGTAGTACGCCAGGTAGTCCTTGTTCTTGATGGCGGCCACCCAGGCGGCGTTCGCCTTGTACCAGTCGATGGTCTCTTTCAGCCCGCTCTCGAACGGCACGAGGGGTTGCCAGCCGAGTTCCGTTTCGGCTTTGGTGCAATCAATCGCGTAGCGGCGGTCGTGCCCGAGTCGATCCGCGACGTACTTGATGAGCGAGGTCGGCTTGCCGAGCAGTTCGAGCAGCAACTGCGTCAGGTGCAGGTTCGCCTTCTCGCACTTGCCGCCGAAGTTGTACACCTCGCCGCTCTTCCCCTTCCGCCACGCCGCTTCGACACCCCGGCAGTGATCCAGAACGTGAATCCAGTCCCGCACCTGCATGCCGTCGCCGTACACCGGCACCTGCTGATCCGCCAGCAAGTTGGACACGAACAGCGGGATCAGCTTCTCGGGGAATTGGTACGGGCCGTAGTTGTTGCTGCACCGGGTGACGACGGCGTGTAGGCCGAACGTGTGCTGGTATGCCTGCACCAGCAGGTCGGCCGCCGCCTTGCTCGCCGAGTACGGGCTGTTAGGGTGCAGCGGGGTTTCTTCGGTGAACAGGCCGGTGTCGCCGAGGCTGCCGTACACCTCGTCGGTACTCACCTGCACGTACTTCGCCACCTTGAACTCGCGGGCGGCGTCGAGCAGCACCTGCGTGCCGATCACGTTCGTCTTCAGGAACGGCCCGCTGTCCTGGATGCTGCGATCGACGTGGCTCTCGGCGGCGAAGTGGATGACGTCTGTCACACCCTTCATCGCGGCCCGCACCGCGTCGCGGTCGGTCACGTCGCCCTTGATGAACGTGTACCGCGGGTGGGCGGCCACGTCCGTCAGGTTGGCCAGGTTGCCGGCATACGTGAGGGCGTCGAAGTTGACGACGTGAACGGCCGGGTCGGTGGCCAGCAGGTGGCGGACAAAGTTGCTGCCGATAAACCCGCACCCGCCCGTCACCAGTAGCGTCGTCATGGACATCCTCACTCGGCGGTGTTCCCGCCCGGAAGTTGTACAGATCGACCGAAGGCGGCGACAGACAGGACCAATCAAGACGGAACGCGGATGACGCGGAAAAAACAGGGATGAAGAGGATCAGACATGGTGTGTTCTGATCCTCTTCATCCCTGCCTTGTCCGCGTCATCCGCGTTCGTTCTGTCGATTCCGACTTCCGGTCACGCCACGGCGACCAGCACCTCGCCCAGGATGCGGAGGCAGTCGGCCACCTGTGATGCGGTCACGCACAGGGCCGGGCAGAAGCGGATGGCGCTCTCCCCGCAGCCGAGGAGCAGCAGCCCGCGGCGGAAGCAGCCGTCGATGACTTTTTCTCGCACGCTGGCACTCGGCACGTCGGCGGCGGTCATCAGCCCCAGCCCGCGGACGTGGCTCAACCCCGGCAGCTTGCGAAGCCCTTCACGCAGTTGCTCCCCCCGCTCGGCGGCGTTGGCCATGTACCCGCCTTCGAGCAAATCGAGCGTGACCAGCGCCGCCCGGCACGCCACCGGGTTGCCGCCGAACGTGCTGGCGTGGCTGCCCGGCGGCCAGTCCATCACGTCGGCCTTGGCGATGATCGCGCCGAGCGGCAGCCCACTCGCAATGCCCTTCGCACTGCACACGATGTCCGGCTCGACGCCGTAGTGCTCCACCGCCCACAGCTTCCCGGTGCGGCCCATGCCCGATTGGATCTCGTCCACCACCAGCAGGATGCCGTGCTTGTCGCACAGTTCGCGGAGTGCGGGCAAACACCCCGCCGGCAGCGGGTGGTAGCCGCCTTCGCCCTGCATCGGCTCGACGAAGATGGCGGCGACTTCTTCCGGCGGGGCGATCCGCTTGAAGATGGTCGCTTCCAGGTCGGTGATCAGACTGCACGGCCCGTTGCGGCGGTTGTCGCAGGTGCCGGGGCATTCCCGTGGGAAGCTCACATGGTGAACGTCGGGCACGAGCGGGGAGAACCCGCGGCGGTGGACGAGCTTCGACCCGCTCAGCGACATCGCCCCGTAGGTGCGGCCGTGGAACGCGCCGAAGAACGCCACCACGCGGCTCCGCTCGGTGTGCCAGCGGGCAAGCTTGAGCGCCGCCTCCACCGCCTCCGCCCCGCTGTTGCAGAAGAACACCTTCTTCGGCGTCGGGCCGGGGGCGGTGCGGGCGAGGCGTTCGGCCAGTTCGATCTGCGGGCGGTAGTAGAAGTCGGTGCCGCTCATGTGGATGAGCTTGGCCGCCTGATCCTGCACGGCGGCGACGACCTCCGGGTGGCAGTGGCCGGCGTTCGTGACCGCAATCCCCGCGGTGAAGTCGAGGAAGCGGTTGCCGTCCACGTCTTCGATGACGCACCCGCTGCCGCGTTCCACCACCAGCGGGTAGACGCGGGTGTACGACCCGGACACGAACACGGTGTCGCGGGCGAGCAGATCGGCGGCGATGGGGCCGGGCAGCGGGGTGCGAACGTCCGGGACGGTGACGTTGTCGAAGGCGAAGGTGGTCATAGCACGCCCCGGAGAGAGGAAGGGACGACGATGCGACATTCTACCGCCACTGCGGTGCGATCCGGATCAACTCCTCTCGCAATGCTCGTGGCATCCGCTCACGGATGATGCGATGCCGCTCGGCGGTCCATCCGCCGAGCGCGAGGTCTTCCAGGGATGACACTTCAAGAGCGTTCTGTAGTTCGCCATCAGCGACCCGCAAGGCTTCCGCCACCAACCGAAAGTGCCGTTCGGCGAGCCACGCCTTCCCATCGTCCATTGCTTCCTCAGTGCACCTACAGAAAGTGCCCACTTCGCAGTGCAGTAGCCCGCGTTCGTACTCGCTGAACGCGGCCACGACTTCTGGGAATGTTGCGATCAAGAGGGATCGGAACTCATCGGCAGTCATACTCAGTCCCTCACACCGCAAGGGCCAGCCGCAACCGGGCCTGCACCTCCGCCCAATCACGATCCGAGAGTTTCCCGATGGGCGGCCGCACGACTGCTACCGGAACGCTCATGAGGAACGCACGGAACATGCTCGGGTAGTGCAGGCCGGCGGGTAGCGAATCGAGCAACACGTAATCCAATGGCCCCGGCACCTGTGGAATGCGGGTGGTGATGGTGGCGAGGACGAGGTCCGGCCGGGTGGCGTGGTACAGGTCCGAGGACACCACCACGTGCGGCCGGTACTTGCTCACCTGCACCCCCTGCTGGGTGAAGACGACCACGTCACCGGGTTGCGGCAGGATCGCCATACCCCTCGTCCTCCGGGTAGAGTTGCTCGTAGTACCGCATCGAGTCCGACGTTGCCTGTTTGTAATCCTCGTCCGTCCAACCGATGTCCGCGAGAGCCGGTTTCGCCTGCCACTCTTTCAACACGATGGCGTAGTCGAGTAGCTTCCTCACCAGTTCGGGTGGGAACTCGGACACCACATCGTTCAACTGCGCGTGTTCAGCGGTCATCGCATCACCTCCCGTGGGGAACGGAACCCGGACGGCATCACTTGTACCCCGGAGTGTAGGTGTACTCCTTCCATTCCTCGCCGGGGTGTTCGTCCTCGAACTGTTGTAAGGCGTGGTTCGCCGCCGCCCGCATGTCGGCGTCGGTCGGTTCACTCATGTCCATCGTCAAGAGCGCAGCGACGGTGAAGGCTTTGCGTTCCGTCTCAGACCACACCGCGCCGGTGGTGTTCGCCTTCTCTTGCCAGCTTTTCAGGCATCGCGCGTACTCCAACACCCA
The DNA here is from genome assembly GCA_031441625.1 of Planctomycetia bacterium. Classification (GTDB taxonomy): domain Bacteria; phylum Planctomycetota; class Planctomycetia; order Gemmatales; family Gemmataceae; genus JALHQU01. Next base: position 4,489 of record JANNQE010000239.1, on the reverse strand, counting down.
CGCGGCATAACCCAACGACAGGTCATTCACGACACCAGCAACTTCCGCTGCGATCTGCGTCATTTCTTGTCCCTCGGATCGAGCTTCCATCCGCGGCGAAAAAATCTCCCATCACGTCGCGCCGTTCGCCTTGCTCATCATACCTCGGCCGTCAGCCCCTGGGCCATCTTGATGCCCTCGCCGTGGTTCACCGTCCAGGCCACCTTGTGCGTGACGGTGTCCCGCAACCCCGCGGCGCTGGGGTGGCCGTTCCCGCTCCGCTTCACCCCGCCGAACGGCAGGTGAACCTCCGCCCCGATGCACGGCAGGTTGGCGTACCCCAGGCCGTACTCGCACTCGTCGCGGAAGTATCGCAACCGGCGGTAGCTCTCCGAGATCACCGCCATGCTCAGCCCGTACTCGGTGCTGTTGGCGATTCGCACCGCGTCCTCGTCCGACCGGAACGGGATGAGGGCGACGTGCGGGCCGAACACCTCTTCGTGAATGCTCCGCAGCCCCGGTTTGTACTCCGTGCGGCAGACGAACGGCGACAGGAAACAGCCCACCTTCCCGGTGGGGGCGGCATCGAGCAGCACAGTTACGCCTTCGTCCTTCGCCAACTGGTTGTAGCCGATCACCTTCTTCCGGTGTTCCTCGTGAATCAGCGGGCCGGCGAAGTTGGACGCATCGAGCGGGTCGCCGAACTTCAGCCGCTTCGCCGTCGCCACGAACTCGGTCGCGTACTGGTCGATGATCGACTCGTGAACCAGGATGCGGCTCGCCGACACGCAGCGTTGCCCCGTGGTCTTGAACGCGCTCAAGATGCCGGCGGTCACGGCCAGATCGAACTTCGCGTCGTCGCACACGATCACCGCGTTCTTGCCGCCCATCTCGGCGGCGACGATGCGGTCGGGGAAGTCGGCCGACACCTGCTGAATCCGCTTGCCCACGTCGTAGCTGCCGGTGAACAGCACCACGTTCACCCCGCGGTTCTTCACCAGCGATTCGCCCGCCACCCCGTCGCCGTGAACGAGGTTGATGGTGCCGTCGGGGAAGCCTGCTTCGAGGAACAACTCGACCAGCCGTTGGCCCACCGTCGGCGTGTCCTCGCTCGGCTTGAACACCGCCGTGTTCCCTTCCACCAAACTCGGCCCGAGCATCCACAGCGGCACCGCGAATGGGAAGTTCCACGGCGTGATCACCGCCACCACGCCCCACGGCTTCCGCAGTACGAACGCGTCCTTCTCCGCGATCTCGGAGGCGATGACTTCCCCTACCGGCTGACGCCCGGTGCCGAACACGTACTGCACCATGTGCAGCCCTTCCACCACCTCGGCGCGGCACTCGGTGACGTTCTTCCCGCACTCGCGGGCCAAGAGCGTGGCGAGGGCATCCGTGTCGCGTTCGATCAGCTTGGCGAGGCGGTCGAAGCAGTCGGCGCGGTGAATGCGACTGGTGCGCTTCCAGTTGGGGAACGCCGCGCGGGCCGCGTCCACGGCCTGGTTCGCCTCGGCTGGTGAACTGGCCGGGAACTGCCCGACCACCTCGGACAGGTTCGCGGGGCTGACGGATGCGAAGTCGGCGCGGTGGGCCAGCCACTCGCCGCCGATGCGGTTCCGCCCCAGGACGGGAGGGGTCATGGGTGGGGTCTCGTCGAGGGTGTGAAGACGTGAGACGACTATTCTACCGCCGAGGTGAACCGGCAGGGATCAACAGAACAGGACACGGATGAAGAGGATGAAGGCAGGGATGGAGAGGATCAGAACGAGATTGTGTCTGATCCTCTCCATCCCTGCCTTCATCCTCTTCATCCGTGTTCCGATTGATTGAAGGGGTTCACCCGCCACTGAACAAACTCTGAATCACACTGCCGCGGTTGAGCGACACCGGGCGGTTGGTGCGGTCTTTCACTTCCGTCGCCGGATCGACGCCGAGGGTGTGGTACACCGTCGCCCCGAGGTCGTCCGGGCTGAACGGCGTGGTGGACGGGTACGCCCCGGTGGCGTCCGACTTGCCGATCACCTGCCCGCCTCGCACCCCGCCGCCGAAGAACGCCCCGCAGAAGCACGCCGCCCAGTGGTCGCGGCCGGCGTTCCCCTTGTCCACCTTCGGCGTGCGGCCGAACTCGCCCATCACGATCACCAGCACGTCGTCGATCAGCCCGCTCGCCGTCAGGTCGTCGAGTAGCGCCGACACGCCGGTGTCGAGCGGCGGGAGGAGGTCGTTCTTCAGCCGCTTGAAGTTGTTGCTGTGGCTGTCCCAGTTCTGCACCTTGCCCATGTTCGCTTGCACCACCGGCACGCCGGCCTGCACCAGCCGGCGGGCGAGCAGCAGGCTCTGACCGAACATGTGCCGGCCGTAAGTGTCGCGGGTCTTGTCGGTCTCCTGCGCGATGTCGAACGCCTTCGCCACCGCCCCGCTCGTCAGCAGCGCCGCCGCCTTCGCCTGCTGCTCGGTCAACTTGCCCGCCTCGGCCGACGACGCGAGCAACGACTGCTGCTTGTTCACCGCCGCCAGCAACGCCATGCGGTCGCTCAGTTGGTCCGCGTCCAGTCCCGGCGGGAGGTTCACGTTATCGACCTTGAACTCCTTGCCGTTCGGGTCTTTGCTGATCTGCCACGGGTCGTACTTCGGCCCCAAGAAGCCGGCGTGCTGACCCGGCCACACGAGTGCCCCTTCGGCCAGGAACGTCGGCAGCGTCACGCCCGCCGGAACGCCGTCCTTCGGCGGGTTGAGGAACGACACCCCCCCGGCGTAGCAGGGCCAGTCGTCGCGGGAGAGCGGCTTGTCGAACTTCACGCCCGGTTGCAGCGTGCCGGTGATGATGTGGTGCGTGGCGGCGGTGTGGTTGTTGTCCTTGTGGGCGAAGGTGCGGACGACCGCCATCTTGTCGGCACGGGCGGCCAGCTTGGGCAGGTGTTCGCCGAACTTCACGCCCGGCACCTTCGTGTCGATCACCCCGAACTCGCCGCGGATTTCCACCGGCGCGTCCGGCTTCGGGTCGAACGTGTCGATGTGGCTCGGGGCACCCGTCTGGAACACCAGGATGACCGACTTCGGTCTTTTGCGTGGTACGGCGAACGACACGGCCGGCAGCAGCGAGGTGAGGCCGACGCCGAGCAGCCCGGAGTAACCCACTTGCAGCAACTCGCGGCGGTTGATTCCGACGGGCATGAGAACTGACCTCGGGTGCGGAATGGGGACACTCCGCGGGGGGAATGGAATTAGAGCATGAACGGGGGGAAAAGGCGAGTGGAAATCGGCACCACACGTCGCCCGGTCGTCAACCGCCCGCGGGCGTGCGGCGACATTCTTCGACGCGCTACCCCAGCGGCACCTCGATCACCTCGAACAGGCGGAAGTCGGCGAACGTCCCCCAGATCACGTCAACGAACTCCGGCGACCACCGCACCACCTGGTCGTACCAGTCGGCGAGCAGGTCGTTCGACTCCGGCGGCGGCGGGGTGGTGTCCAGCCTGCGGACGGCGGAGAAAGCGTCTTCGACGGTCAGGCCGTTCGGCAGTTCGTCGTCCTCCGGCCGGGATAGGGGCACCCCGTTCACGGCGAACGGGTTGACCGTCCGTCGCGTCCGTCGTCGCAACGCCGTCGCGTGCTGGTCGGCCGTCTCGCCGTCGCCCACCGCGAACAGCGGTTCCCGCTCGTCGCCGTACCCGAGGTGTTCCCACACCACCGACTGCTGAATCGCCCGCGGCTCGTCGGCGTACCGCTGGCGGGCGATGACGAACGCCGTTTCCCCGGTCAATTCGCCGACCGCCGGCACCTTCCGCACACCGAAGAACGGGGCCGTCGCCCACTCGTGGTTCTGCCCGTCGGCGGCGAAGTACGGCAGGCCGTCGTCTTCCGAGTCCGCCCGCATCTCGTTCGCCAGCCGTTCCTTCGCCCGCTCCGCCTCCCGCCGCGTCCGGCGCGCCTCGCGGATCGTGAACCGCTCGGCCACCTGCACCCGATATAGGTCATCCCCACCATAAAACGCGGTGGTGGGGTTGTGTTGATCCAGCCACTCGTTCTCAACCACCAGCCACACGGCTTGTCGGTCGTCCTCCTCCATCACCTCGAACGGCCGTAGCTTGTCGCAGGCCTGCCACACCACCGCCCGCTGGTCGTCGGTGAACGTGCGGTTGTTCTTCACCCACCAGAACACGTAGTTCGGGTTGCTGGTGGCGGCGGTCGGCGGCGGGGTGATGTCGTGGTCGAGCAGGTAGTCGTGCAGGGCGTACGGCGGCAGGGAGGTCTGGTAGAACAGGTTCGGCCCGCCGAGTTGGAATGGGTTCTGCGTGCGGCGGAAGTGCGTCAACTGTTTGATGTACTCGGCCTCGGCGTCGGCCAGCTTGGGGAATGTGGCAACGGCCGACCACTTCTCGGGCATTACCCGCTGAACACCCGCAACGGCGGGCGTGTACTCCTGCCGGCGGACGACGTAGCGGACGGGCGCGGACATGGGGTTGAAGTAGGTAGGAGGACGGGAGTTGGCGAGCGGCGGCCGTCAGGC
>JANNQE010000238.1:0-6526 GCA_031441625.1 Planctomycetia bacterium | reverse complement strand
CCCCCCCCCGACACTCTCGGCCGCGACACTGGAGCCGACGGTTGCACTCCGGGGCCGGGGTCATACTGTGTGAGTGACGACCCGGTTCGACCTCCCGGAGATCCGCCATGCGGCCGTTCGACTCGTTCTTCCTCCCCTTCGCACTCGCGCTCGGCATCGGCGGGGCGCTGGTGCTGCTCGTGCAGTTCCTCTCCCTGCGGGTGCGGAACTCCGCCCTGCCGCCGGACGAGCGGGACCCGTACCTGGGCCGCAAGTTCGTGCTCGGCGTGTTCCTCCATCTGTCCGTGCTGCTCCTGCTCGTCGGCCTGACCGTCCTGTCGGTGGACCTGTTCGAGGAGTTGATTAACGGCAGCGGCAACTCGTGGGGCAGCACGCCGGCGACGGTGCAAATGCGCGGCGGGCCTGGGGGCGGGCCGTGGGGGCCACCCCCGCCGCCGACGGTCGCGCCCGCCAAGCCGTTCCCCAACGGGGCACAGCGGGTGGCCTTCGGGCTGATGCTCAGCGGCATTCTGCACGGGGTGTTGTTCGCCATGCTCCTGTACTTCGCCACCAACGCCCGCAAGTTCCCGGCCGTCAGCCGCGCGCTCGTGCTCAATCGCCTGCTCGCCGCCGGTCTCATCCTGATGGGCATCACCACCTCCTTCTGCCTGCTCCTGTTCTCCGACGGCAACAGTTCGGGCGGGTCGTCGGGCGACAACCCGTTCGGCCGCATGATCGGGGTGGCGGTGGTGTGGGCACCGGCCGCCGTCGCCCACGTGTGTTGGCTCTTGTTCGCGCTCGGCAAGGAGAAGGCGAAGGCGGCGCGGGTGGTGGAAGTGGCCCGCCCGCCGGAGCCGACCGACGACAGCGACCTCCCCCGCCGCCCCCGCCGCCGCGACGACTGACCGGCGGACTCTCACGGCGTGTCAATCACTTCGGGAAAGGCGTGAGCGTGACCGGCCACGACTTGCCCCGCACGTTCACCGCCGTGCCCTCGAACACGTCGCGGGCGAACGTGACTGTGTACACCGAGTAGCGGTTGTTGAACTCCCACTCAAGCGTGTCCGCGTCCTGCTTCCACGTGCCCTTCGAGTACGGCCGGCCGTTCTGCTCGGCGGCGAACGTGCCGTCGGCGTTGAACGTGTACGCGTAGCTGCCGTTGTTGCCGTTGCTGCCCACCCACGACGTGCCGGCCAACTGCGGGACGGCGGGCTTCTTGACCGCCTTCGGCACAGGGGCGGCGAGGGCGGCGGTGCCACACACGAGGGCGACGGCGAGGGCGCGGAGCATGGCCGAGTCTCCGAGTGGTGAGTCGGGTCACTTCTTCTCGATCGGGGTCAATTTGACCTTCCACGTCACCCCTTTCACGTTCGACGCCGTGCCTTCGTACACACCGTCCTGCCAGGTGAGGGTGTCGGTGGCGTACCCTTTGTTGACGCTCCAGGTGAGCGTGTCGCCGTCCTGCTTCCAGGTGCCGGTGGTGCGGGACGCAGCACCCTTGCTGAGGTAGTCCAACGTGCCCCCATCCTTGAACTCGTACTCGATGGTGCCGAGGTCGGAGACGGTGTGAACGCCACTCCATTTGGTCCCCGTCAGCGGCGGGGCCGACGACTTGGCCTTCACCGCTTTCGGCACCGGGGCGGCTGAAATGGGAAGTGCGAAGACCAACAGCGCGATGAGAGTGGTGATGCGAGTCATCGGCACGCTCCTTTCAGTCGCGGCGAAGAGAGTTCACTCCCCGATGGGCGAGTCCCAGTCGCGGATCTGGCGGCGGAAGTCGTCCAGGTCGATGCCGGCGTGCGGGGGCAGCGGGTACTCGTCGTTCGTACTCGGGGCCGGCTCGTCGGCCTCGTCGTCCGGGTCCATCAGCTTCACCTTCCGCAACTCGTCTTCCAGCCGCCGCACCCACGCCGGCACGTCGAGACCCACACCCACCGGACTCTCGGCCAGCGGGCGGATGGCGGCGAGCAACCCCTGGAAGGCGGTGTTGTCTTCCGGCTGTCCGTCTCGGCGGGCGGCGGCGGCACGCGGGACGCGGGCGCACGCCTGGTCCACCCGCAGCGGCTGCACGAAGTGTTCTTCCAGGCGGTCCCGCACGGTGCGGAGCTTCATCCCGTGTTCGGCCTCGCGGGCGGTCAGGTCGGTCAACAGCTCCTCCGCCAGCCGGTGCGTCCGCTCGCCGACGAACTCCCGCCACTTGCTCGCCAGCCGGTCGTACCCCCGCTTGCACAACATGTCGTGGGCCAGCACCAGCGGGCGGAGCCGCCAGGCGTAACGGTCGTAGGCCACCTTCAGCCGCAGGAAGTCGAGCAGGATGTACAGGTTCTCGCCGTAGTCGCTCTGCGTGGTGGTGGTGTTGTAATCGCGGTACTCGTCGTAGTGCTCGAGCAGCGCGCTCAGCACCGTCTCGAAGTGGCGGGTGGCCTTGCCCTTGTCGATGGCCGCCTCGGCCCACGCCTCCACCAGCTTCGGCCGCGGGTCGCTGTCGCCTTGCAGCACCTCGCGGTCGAGCCACTCGCCCGCCCCCTGCCCGAGCACCCCCCGCACGTTCGACGTGGTGAGGAACCGCACCGTAAACAAATCGCCACCATAGGCCTTGATGAACTCCCGCAACTCGTTCCACTCGCTCTGATCGAGCACCGACTCCAGCGCCGACAGTCGCAGCGTCTGGCTGTGTTCCAGCCACAGTTTCTGGTAACTCTCCGAAATCTGCTTGAGGGCGGCGGCGAGCGGGCCGTCCTCGCTCGCCCCCTCGCCCCACTCGCGGGCGGCCGTCAGGATGGCGTCGACGGTGCCGCTCACGGCGGTGCGGAAGAGCACGTCGAACGAACTCACCCGCCGGCCTTCGGGCACGTCGTTCCGCTCCATCTGGCGGGCGAGTTTGGTCAAATGGAACGACTCGCGGAGCAGCCCCAACCGCGGCAAGCGGGCGAGCAGCGACTCCATCATCTGTTGCGCCGTCTGCGCGCGAATGGCCGGGGCCGGTGCGCCGCCCTCGGACGGCGGGCACACGAGCAGCGGCTCGTGGCGGAACAGCTTGATGAACTGGGTGAGTTGACGGCGGACGGCGTCCGGCTGGGCGCTCGCCACCGCGCGCTCCAGGCGGATGGCGGCCCCCTCCCACGCGGGGATGCCGGCCGTCGGGCCGAGCGACTTCTCGCCGCCGGGCAGCTCGGGCACCCGCGGCAGCATGGCGGCGAGCGCGCGGGCGGCGGCGGCCGTCTCCACGGCGGTCTGCACGGCGGTGTCGAGCAACTGCGACTTCACACTGCGGCGGCGGTCGAACTCGCTCACCCCTTCCACCCCGCCGACCGGCTCGGGCACCTGCACGGCGTGAATCTGCTCGGTCAGCTTCACCAGCTCGGCGAAGTTCTCGCGGGCGTTCCGCACCCACCCGGCGACCACGACGGAAGCGTCCGGGTCGTTCGCGGGGAACAGGTCGGGGCGTGCGGCCAGCCGCCACAGCCGCGCCACCGCGGCCAGGAACCGCAGGCCGGTGGTGGTGTGTTCCGATTCACCGTCGAGCGGGAAGTCACCCGTGCTCGGCGGCGGGGCGTCGTCGGCGAGCGAGCTGTCCACGCCGTCGTCGGTGCTGTCCTTGTACTCGCGGTCGGCGTACAGCCCCTTCTTCCAGTCCTCGTCCTCTTCGTCGTCCTCGTCCTCGTCGTCGTCCTTCGACCGCTGCGGCTTGAGCGTGAGGACGGCCGGCACCCGCCAGCGGTCGTCGGCGTTCACTTCCAGCATCTCGAAGAACCGCCGCACGAGCGGGCCGCGGTCGGCCGTGCCCACCCCGTCGCCCGTCACCACCGCCCGCAGCCAGCGGAAGGCCAGCCGGAAGAACGACGCCGACGGGTCTTGCAGCGGCACCGTGTCGGCTTCGCTCAGCCACGCTACCAGCAGCGCCATGGCCGCCCGGTGGTCGCCGTGTTCGATTAGGGCTTCGACCACCTGGGCATACGCCGCGGGGGTGTGGAAGCCGTCGCGGTGCTTCCGCCAGAAGGCCGGGTCGGTGGCCCCGCCCGTCTTCCACAGGGCGAGGCTCTCGGACACGTGTTCGCCGGCGTCGGCCCGGTCCGCCCCAATCACCTTGGGAAGTTCACTCACGGTAGACGTGGCGAACTTGTCCCACCACGCGGCCAGGTCGTGCATCCGCGTTTGCAGCAGCTTGGCGGTGGCGGGTTCGCCGGCGGCGGACGCGGCGGCGAGGGCGTTCGCGTACACGTCCAGTTGCCGGCCGACGGTGAGGATGAGTTCTTCGGCGCGGGGGTCGCGCACCGTGTCGCCGCGGTCCGAGAAGGTGGGGAACAACCCCTGGAAGCCGAGGATGTTCCACGGGTCGATGAGTGCGCCGCAGTCGATGCCGCGGCGGAGCAGGTGTTCGGCTTCGGCGAGCAGGGCGGGCGTGTCGGTCACTCTGTCGTTGCGAATGGCATACTGGGCCGAAGTCTGGCGCAACCGGATTTCAGCCGTCATGCGGGCGGCGGGGGCGGGGTTGGCGGCGGCCCGCTCGCGGGCGGCGACGGCGTACCCCATCGCAGCGAACAGCACGGCCAGCCGCCGCTCTTGCAAGTGGAACGCCCGCTCGGACGCGATGGCCCCGTTGAGCGACTGCCGCACCCCGCCGAACGGCTGCTTCAGCTTCTTCGCCTCCGCCCGCAGGCGTTCGCCGTGCTCGCCGGGCGACCCTTCGAGCAACTTCTGGTAGAAGCGATCCCGGAAGCGGGCGATCTTTTGCACCAGCTTCGAGAGCGTGACGGTCGAGTCGTAGTACGTCGGCCCGGTGCCGCAGATGCCCGCCCCCATGAGGATGGTGCCGGCCAGCACCGCCGCCGCTTCGAACAGGTGGTCGGAGTTGGGGGCGGACCGCTCCCTCGCGGTCGCGGCTCGTGGGTCGGTCGCGGTTCGTTGGGTCGATGCGGGGCCGGCGAGCGACCACCGCACCAGTGCGTCGAGTGTGCCCTGTCGCACGACGAACCGGCGGTAGAACCCGCGGCCGTCGATCTTGTGCGGGTCCCACTCGCCGAACAGCACGTTCGGCCGCTTGTTCACCGGGTGGAAGTGGTCCGTCGCCCGCGGGTCCACCGCCAGTTCGTCCATCTTCTCGAAGTCGAAACAGGCCTCGTCGAGCAGGTCGGGTTCCGTCTTCTGCAACAGCTCCAGCCCGAGCCGCACCACCTCGAAGTACGGCCCCGGACTGACACCCACCCCGCGGAGGTAGACCGGCAGCGGGCACACCTTCTCGTGCGGGTAGAAGTCGGTCTGCGGGCGGGTTTCGAGAATGGCGATCGGGCGATACCCGACGAACTCATTCAACCCGGCCAAGCACCGCGCCGGGTCGGACGTGCCGGCGGCACGCTCGGCCAGCGCCACCTCGCAACAGCGGGCCAGGAAGAACGGCGTGAAGAGGGCCGCGTCGGGCTGGTGGGCGAGCAGATCGGCGTGGTGCGTGCGGTACGCGGCGGGCACCGCTTCCAGTGCCAGAGCCAGCACCTCGCGGGCCTGCGACACGTCCTTGAACGCCGAACTGCCTGACCGCTCCAGGTCGTCGCACGCGGCCAGCAGCCACCGCCGCACCGTTACCCACGGGGTCGGGTCGTGCGCGTCCAGTAGCACGCCGTAGGCGTCGGCAACGAGGGTGCGGAACCGCGGGTCGGGTCGCCCGTCGGAGAAGTTCAGGTAGCCGATCGGCTTCGACGGGTCGAACCGTCGGTTCAGGGCCGGCAAGAGTGCGTCCATCCGTATCACATCCCGCGGAGGATCGGCCGGAGGGTGCCGACGTGTTAGGATAGCCCATCCGGTGCCGGTGAACCAGACGAAGGACGGCGAACTATGCCCCCGCGGTTGCCCCGCCTCGTCGTGTTGTTGTCCGGCAGCGGGAGTACGGTGCAAAACCTGCTCGACCGCTGTGCCGACGGGCGGCTGGCCGCGACGGTCGTGGGCGTGGTGAGCAGCCGACCCGACGTGTACGGGGTTGAGCGGGCACGCCGGGCCGGGGTGCCGGTGATAGTTGTCGAGAAAACCGGGCGGAGTGAAGCGGCGTTCGCGGCGGCGCGCACCTGGGGTGCCGATCTGGTGGTGTGCGCCGGCTGGATTCACCTGCTGACGGTGCCGCCGGACTTCCGCGGGCGGGTGATGAACGTGCACCCGTCGCTGTTGCCGAAGTTCGGCGGGAAGGGCATGTACGGCCGGCGCGTGCATGAGGCGGTGCTGGCCGCGGGCGAAACCGAGAGCGGATGCACCGTACACTTGGTGGACGACACCTACGACACTGGCCCGGTGGTGCTTCAAACCCGCGTACCCGTGCTGCCGGGCGACACTCCAGACACGTTAGCGGAGCGTGTGCAGGCGGCCGAGCGGGAGGCACTGCCGGCGGGGATCGTTCTCGTAGGGCGGGCCGCCGTCGAGCGGAGCGAGACAAGCCCCGCCGCGGGGGGTACCGGGGCGCCCGGGAGCGGGGGGGGTTTTTGGCGCCCCCGGCCCGGGGGGGCGGGGGCCCGCCCGCGGGGGGGGGGGGGGGGGGGGGGGCGCGGGGGCCCCGCCCCAACAC
>JANNQE010000237.1:0-1784 GCA_031441625.1 Planctomycetia bacterium | reverse complement strand
ACCGGCGGACTCACGTCCAATGCCCTCAACGTAAGGGGGGTGGCTGGATGGTGACAGTGGCGTTCTCGTAGCGGAACGTGTGGTCGCCCGGCTTCTTCACCGGCCAGGCGCATCGCACCACCTTCCGACACCGCGGGCACGACCGCGTCCGCCGCGTGTTCCGACCCCGCGCCACCTGCCGAGACAACTCGGCCTCGCCCCGCGGCGGGTGCGACATGGCACTGATGACCGTCTGGACCGCCTGGCGGAACGAGATCGTCAGCGGGTCCACCCCCTCCCGCCGAGCCGCCTTCCACGCCATCCGACGCACCGCGAAGTACCCGATCAACAACGCATCCACCTCGGCCATCACCGCCCGCGGGTGGTGCGCCCGCAGGTGCGTCGTCCGCTCGGCCAGTTGCCCCTTGAACTCGGCGAATGCCGTCTCCATCTCCCACCGCTTGGCGTACACATCCACCAACTCGCGGGCGGGGGCCTCGGTCGGGTCGAGCAGGCTGGTCAGCAGGCGATACGTGCTGGTCCGCCGACCGACGGTGATCTGGCACTCGATGACCCGCACGGGGATCGCTCGCCGCACCTTGTGTCGGCCCCGACGCGGGCACACCCGACTGCGGGAGCTGCCGTCGGCGAACCGCTCCAGGACCGGGAACTTCGGCCCGGATTGCACCCGCAAGAGCAAGGAGAGGCCGTCCCGTTTCGCCCGCTCCCACACGTCCCAACTGTGGAAGTTGCGGTCGGCCACGAGCAGCGACCCGGCCGGTACATGCGGCAGCAGACGCGGCAACAGCTTCTGCTCGGACACGCGGTACGGGCGAGCGATCCAGCGCACGAGCGCGCGGGTTCCGATCTCGCACACCGCCACCAGACGCATGAGCGGGAAGCCGCTCGTCTTGTGCTGGTTGCGGCTCTTGCCGAACACGCGGGCGTTGTCCGGCGTGTCGGCGACGGTCAGGGTGGTGCCGTCGACCGCGAGCAATCGACGGCCGCGGTCGACGGCGGTGGGGTCGCGGCGGGCGTGGGCGAGCCAGTCGAGGGCGTGCCGCCGCAACCACCACAGAGGCCGCCAGCCGAGCCGCTGTCGGGCCTGGTAGACGGCCTGGTCGGACACGGCGGAGCAGTCGTGCCCGAACCCGAGCCAGGCGCGGATGCGCGGCAGACCGAGTTTGCCCTGGAGGAATGCGGCGACGCTGACGAGCAGGACGAAGGGGGCGGGGAGGCCCCGCTGGCGGGTGCGTCGGCCGGAGAAATCGAGGGCGCGTTGGAGGAGTGGGCGGGGGAGGAGGTGTCGGAGGGCGAACAGGAACGGCCGCGGGGCGGTGGCGTTGGTAGACTGAGTCACGTCGCAGGTCCATTGCGGAGGGGAGGTGTGTGGTAACCCCTGTCCTACGCCGGACCTGCGACTCTTTCGAGACCCCGAACCCGCCCCCGTAAGTTGTGGGCATTGGGCGTTGGTCGTTCGGCTCGCGGCGGCCCTTCAGCGCGGTGGAGTCGCCGGCGGTGTGCACGCCGAGATCCGGCACGGCGAAGCCGAGGCGTGTGACCATGTGGGTGAAGCACTCCCGCAGCAGGCGGAGGTGCTCGGGTTGACCGAGGACGGTGAGGAAGCGGGTCAGGTTCCACCCGTTGGGGACGGCGTCCTCGCTCTCGATGCCGACGAGCAGGCGGAGGGGGGCGTTGCGGCGGAGTTCGTCGAGGCAGGCTTCGGTGGTCGGGTGCCGCAGGAGGATGGCGAGCAGCAGGACGCCCCACAAGACGGACACCGGGTCGGTGTCGCACCCGTTGTG
>JANNQE010000236.1:0-7354 GCA_031441625.1 Planctomycetia bacterium | reverse complement strand
GGTGGGCGGTGACCGGGGGCCGGACGGTGTGTGTGGGTGCCGCACCCCACCGGCGCCCTCCCTCCCGGTCGGGCCTCCGTTCGCCAGCCGCAACACCCTCACCCGGTCGCCCATTTGGCGGTGCGGGTGGCCGGCACGCCGTCGGTGAACGTCCACTGTTCGAGCGAGCCGGTCTTCGCCTGCACGCACACGTACACCAGCGATTCCGTGGCCGACGTGTTGCGGATGCACCGCTCGCCGGCGGTCGCCACCCGCACCGCCGACCCCTCCCGCACCGGGATCACGTCGTCGTCGATCTGCATCTCCCCTTCCCCGCGGACGATCAGGAACAGCTCCTCGTTCTGCTTGTGGCTGTGGAAGAATGGCACCGCCTGGAGCGGCTCGAGGCGGGTGAACGACACCTCCGTGCCGGTCGTCCCGAGCGTCTCCTTCAGGAACTGTTTGCCCGTCACCTGCACTTGGCGGCGGGGGTGGAAGAACCCGTACTGCCCCAGGGCGTCGAACGCGCCCAGGTGGGCGGCGGTGTAGTTGGGGCCGTGGGCGGTCGGGATGGCGTCGGACATGCGGCGAGACCTCGGGGCGGATGGGGAGGGAGCATCTTACGCCACGAACCACTCGACGAAGGCGTTCACCCGCTGCTCCAACTGGTCCACCTCCTTCTTGAGTTCCGGATCGGTGCGACGCTTCTCGTCGCCCGGCAGGCAGTCGTCGATCAACTCCTTCTCCGGCTCGGTGAGGGTGTAGCTGAGCGACACGTCGCCGCCGGCGGGCAGCTCGAACGCCGGGGTGACGAACGGCAGATGCCCGCCGAACCGCTGCCGCACCCGCTGGTGCAGCAGGTGCAACAGGTTGTCGTTGCGGAGCATGTTCGAACTCACCCGCGCCTGATACAGACCGGCCGGCGGGGTGGTCAGCCACTCGGTGCCCAGCCCGACATCGTCCGGCTCGCCGTCGGTCGGGCGGGTGAGCAGGCGGTCGGCGGTGCTCAGCCCGTCGCGGATTTGCACGATGGCCACGCGGCTGGCGTTCTGCCCCACCCAGTCCAGGTTGTTGAACAGCCAACTGGCCGCCACGCCCACGCCGTAGTTGTCGTAGTACCCGGCGTCCACCACCCGCCGGCGGGGGTGCGTGGGCAGGGGCACGGCCGGCAACACGTACGGGAAGCTGCCCGCCATGCGGGCGGCGGTACCCACCTGGAATTGCGTGGCGTCGGGGAACAGGCGGAAGAACTCGACCGCCTCGCGGGAGATGAGGCCGGTCGGCTGTGTGGGGTCGAGCGAGTCGCCGACGTTGTGCAGGATGTCGAGCAGGTCCAGGTTGCTGATGAGCAGTTGCCGCCCGTCTTCCACCATCATCGGGCTGAACACGAGCGACGGCCGCCAGCCGGCCTTCTCGCCGTCCCACAGGTCGTCGAACGTGTGCGTCAGCCCGTTCGGGGTGTACTCGGCGCGGGGGTCTTGGCGGTGGCCCGCATACTCCGTCGCGCCGCGGTGCAGCATCCGCCGCCACGCCCACTCCATCGCCAGCCCGCGGTCGTACCCGGCGAGCGGGGGCAGGAACCGCGGCAGCAGCAGGCCGGGCAGGTCGCGGGTGAGCATCGTGTGGACGATGGGCGTCAGGAAGTCGCCGCGGATGGTGTGGTTCAACTCGCCGAGGGTGAGCGTGTCGGCCGGCTTCCGCTTGCCCGATTTGGTGAACGCGTCGGGCGTGTAGCGGTGGGCGGGCGGGTGGCCGTTCGTGGCCGGTTCGTCCAGCGCGCTGACGTAGTACGACGCGCCGATCATCCCGCCCGACGCCCCCGACACCAGCCGGATGTGGTACGGCAGCCGCCACCGCTTCTGCTTCCCTTCGATCCGCCGCTCCAGCTCGGTCAACACCTTCATCGTCCACGCGGCGGCCCGCGACCCGCCGCCGCTCACGCACAGCAGCACCAGCGGCTTCTTGGTCCCGTCGTTCCACCACACCAGGTCGCGGTTGTACAGTTGCGGCTTCCGCCCACCGGCCGGGACCGGAGCCGGGGGCGGGGCGGGGGGCGCGGGGACGGGCGGCGGGGGTGTCGGCTGCTGCTCGGGTTCGGCCGCCGGCGTCGCCGCCAGTTCCTGCACCCATGCGTCGTGCGCCTTCTGCACGTCGTCGTAGTGCTTTTGCAGGTCGCGGAGCGGTTGCCCCTCGGCCAGCAGGTTCGGGTGCCGCAGCTTGTACTTGCGGGCGGACAGCACCGTCAGCACGGCCAGGCTGAGGTAGACCAGTTGCGGGACCGGCAGGAAGTAGTCGGCCACCGTTTGCACGAACAGCGCCAGGTGCAGCAGGAAGATCAACCCGGCGGCGGGCGAGAAGGTGGGGCGGCCGAGCTTGAACAGGCGGTGCCACGGGTCGGCGGCCAGGTACACGAACACGCCGAGCGCCAGTACCACCCCGACGAGGAACAGCCCGTACACCGGGTAGTACTTGGCGAACACCGCCGGCCCGGCCTTTTCGACTCGCTCGTCCGCCTGCTTCGAGTCGTCGATGACCTTCGCCCGCTTGTCCGGTTCGAACGTGCCGTCGGGCCGAACCAGGCTGGTGTGGACCTTTTGGTATTCCTCCCACCGTGCGTCGCGGCGGGCGGCCCGGCCGTAGCCGGCGGTGTGGACGGCACACTCGCCGATCTTGTTCACGCACTCCCGCGGGCCGCTCAGGTCGAGTTGGGGGACGGCCCGCGCCGGCAGCAACGCCCACGACACCACCACCATCAGTGCCAACCCGAGAGCGATGCCGATGACCAGCGGGACGAGCGACGGCATCCGCTGAAGGTCTCGCTTGGTGGCGCTCTCGTAGCCGTTCGCCGAAGGTTCCCGGTTCCGCTTCCGCTCGATCCGCATCACCAGCCGGCGGATCAGCGAGTACGGCTCGCCGATCACGACCAGGCTGACGCCGACGCCGACCACCAGCGCCCCGGCGTACCACACGATCGACACCACGTCGCCCGGCGGCAGGCGGTACCGCACGGCCTCGCCCGTCGCGCCGGCCGGCACCGTCTCGATGGATCGCTGCTCGCAGAACGGCGGGCGGTCGAACGTGTAGTTGGTGGCGAACTCCTCGAACAGGTAGCCGGCCAGGATCGCCTGCCACACGAGGATGCCGACGCCGACGCCGATGAACAGGCGGTCGTACCCCGACTGCGGGCGGAACAACTGCGGCAGGCCCAGCCCGCGGCCGACTTTGCCGAAGATGATGACCAGCGGGACGAGCACGACCAGCGGGCGGATCAGGTTGACGCAGAAGCCGTTCAGGAAGAAGTGCGCGAACGGCTCCCACAGGTACGCCGCGAGCCAACTCAAGACCGTATCCACGGGCGGACCTCAGTGGGGGAAGTGCGAGACGCGATTGGACCCGGCCGGGTGAACCGACGAACTGACCGTCGCGGCCACATTCGTGCCCCCCGTCGGGGGCACCACCACCGACCGCGTCGCACCGGCGGCTTCCTGCTTCGCCCGCAGGTGCTTCATCACCTCGTGGTGCTGCTGGACCGTCACCTTCGGCATCGGCACCGGTTTCGCCTGGGCCCTCGCCGCCGCCGTCCAGTAGTTCGCCGACATGGCCATCTCTTGCACGGACGGGGCCGGGGCTTCCACCAGACCGAGTTCATCTTCCGACATGCGAGAGTCCTCGCGGCGCGTGGGGAGGTGGCCGTCCTCTTCCGTGAAGGCGAACGTCGGGGCTTACGGGCTGAAGCCAGACGTGAATCGTTCCGTCTGGCCAAAGGATAGCAGTGACGGAATACCCGACAAGTTGAATTTGCAGATTATGTCGGATTCTTCAACAGAAGCGGTTGTGGTGTGCGTGCCAATCGCAAGAATTGCACAAGCAGTTGATACTGTTATCAACGAGGCCTACTGCGAAACTCACGAATTCGAGGACTTATCGTCCACCTTGGGAGTCGGCATCGGCACCGGCTTGGCACTCCCCATCCGCTCGGGCGTCCAATATTCCGCCACTTGTGCCGGGGTTTCCGTGTGAACGTGGGTGACGAGTCCGTCGTCGACGGGGGCAGGCGGGGTGGCTTGGGTCGATTGCGGGGTGGGCATCATCGTCTCCTGTGGGTGGCAACCGGGCAGAATGCCATCGCTGAAAGTATACCCCGACACGAACCCGACACGAACCGGAAATCCGGCGCAGGGACGGGAGGTCGACCAGTTCGTCCGACGCGCGAACGAGGGACCTGCCGCGCATCCGCACTGCCCAACGGCCCTCGCTCGCGCGTCGGGCGAACCAACCCGCCACGAACAGCCCGCCGGTTGCTCGGCGTACTCCCCTTGCCGGCGGCGGTGGTGCGGCACCACACCCGCAACGACTTGCTCAACGCCCCACGTTCAAGCTCTGAGTCGCCCTGCCCACTCCCCACCTTGCCTTGATTCGTGATATTCGTGTTATTCGTGGTGAACCTCCTTCTGAGCACCACCCGTGACCGACCTGACCCCGCCCGACCCGGCCCCCGTGCTGGACCTCATCTCCGCCTTCCGCCGCACGCAGGTGCTGTTCACCGCCTGCGAGCTGAAGCTGTTCGACGCGCTCGCTTCACCGAAGGCGTGCGACCAACTGGCCGGCGAACTGAGCCTGAACGCCGACGCGCTCGAGCGGCTGCTCGGCGCGTGCGTCATGCTTGGGCTGTTGAACCGAACGGGCGACACCTTCGCTAACACCCCCGCGGCAACGGAGTATTTGACCACCGCCAGCCCGAACCGGATGCTCGGGTACATCAACTACTCGAACGCCGTCCTGTGGAAGCTGTGGGACAACCTGCCCGACGCCATCCGCGAGGGCACGCACCGCTGGAAGCAGACCTACGGCACCGACGGCCCCATCTTCGCGCAACTCTTCCGCACCCCCGAAGACCAGCGCGAGTTCCTGCTCGGCATGCACGGGTTCGGGCTGATGTCCAGCCCGCAAGTGGTGAACGCCGTGGACCTGGGGCGGTATCGCACGTTCGTGGACCTGGGTGGGGCGACCGGGCACTTGGCGGTCGCCGCGTGCAAGCGGTGGCCGAACCTGAACGCCGTCGTGTTCGACCTGCCGCAAGTGATCGGCCTGACGCACGAGGTGGTGAGCGCCACGCCGGTGGCGGATCGCGTGTCGATCATCGGCGGGGACTTCTTCGCGGATGATCTGCCGCCCGGCGACGTGTACGCCCTCGGCCGCATCGTCCACGACTGGACCGAAGCGAAGATCATGACGCTGCTGGCGAAGATTCACGCCGCGCTGCCGCCGGGCGGGGCGGTGCTGCTGGCCGAGAAGGTCCTCGGCGACGACAAGGCCGGCCCGGAGTGGGCGGTCACACAGTCGCTCAACATGCTGCTCGTGACCGAAGGGAAGGAGCGAACGCTCGGGGAGTACGAGAAACTGCTGACCGCCGCCGGCTTCCGCCACGTGACCTGTCGCCGCACGCCCGCCCCACTGGATGCAGTCATGGCGGTGAAGTGAGGGTCGTCGCCGCACACTCGGAAGTCGCCGCATTCGCCGAATCTTCACGCCCGACACGTACACTCTCGCCACCGCCCCCGGAGTGTGCCGTGTCCGCCCTGCTCGCCCGCGCCCCGGTGCCCCTGCTCGTCGCCTTCAGCATGGCGGTGGCGTTCGGCACGTACTTCTGCATGTACGCCTTCCGCAAGCCGTTCGACGCCACCGAGTTCACCGGGCGGAAGTTCTTCGACACGTTCATCGACCTGAAGACGGCGTGCGTCATCGCCCAGGTGATCGGGTACATGCTGTCGAAGTACCTGGGCACGCGGGTGTGTTCGGAGGTGAAGGCCCGCTACCGCGGGCTGCTGCTGATCGGCCTGATCGCGTGGGCCGGGGTCGCCCTCGCCCTGTTCGGCCTGCTGCCGCCCGACTTCAAGCCGCTCGCCATGTTCCTGAACGTCCTGCCGCTGGGCATGGTGTGGGGGCTGTGCGTCCGCTATCTGGAAGGGCGGCGGACGACCGAACTGATGATCGCCGGGCTGAGCTGCTCGTATGTGGTGGCCGGGGCCGTCACGCGAGACATCGGCCGCGACGTGGTGATGAGGCAGTGGGGCGTGGCGGAGGAGTTCATGCCGGTCGTCACCGGGCTGCTGTTCCTGCTGCCGTTCGCCCTCGGCGTGCTGCTGCTGAACCAGATCCCGCCGCCGACCGCCGCCGACACCGCCGCCCGCGGCGAGCGCACCGAGATGACCCGCGCCACCCGCTGGGCGTTCCTGCGGCACTACGGCGTCGGGTTCGGCCTGCTGCTGGGGGCGTACTTCTTCCTCACCATGTTCCGCGACTTCCGCGACCACTACGGGAAGGAGATCTTCCGCAGCCTGGGGTACGGCGACGGCAAGCAGATCTTCACGCAGACCGAGTGGCCGGCCGGCTTCTCCGTGCTGGCCGCGCTCGGCTGCCTGTTCCTCATCCGCCGGCATCAGGCGGCGCTGGTGGCCGTGTACTCGGTCATCATCGGCGGGTTCGCCCTGGTGGGTGTCGCTGCCGTGCTGTACTTGACGGGCGTCATCGACGGCTTCTGGATGATGCTGCTGTTCGCGGTGGGGCTGTACCTGGCGTACGTGCCCTACGGGGCGGTGCTGTTCGAGCGGATGATGGCGGCCAGCCGCTTCGCCGGCACCGCCGCGTTCGCCATCCAGTTGGCCGACGGCGTGGGCTACACCGGCTCCGTCATCATCCAGTTGCTCCGCGACTTCGCCTTCGGCGAGTTCGACCGCCTGTGGTTCGTGGTGCGGCTGGGGCTGTTCGTGTCCGTCGCCGGGGTGCTGCTGATGACCGCCAGCGGCCTCCTGTGTGTGCGGCGGGCGAAGCCGGCTGAACCCGCCGGCGTGGTATGATGTCTGAAGTGAGAGAGAACTACGGAGGACGCCATGAGCACCATTCAAGCCGTGTACGAGAACGGCGTGTTCAAGCCGAAAGTGCCGGTGAGTTTGCCCGACGGGTGCGAGGTGACGGTGGAAGTGCCGACGCCCGCCGAAGAGTCGGCCCTGGAGCGGGAAATCCGCTGGCTGACCAGCCGCACGCCGGAGGAGATCATGAAAACTCGGGATGAACTGGAACGGATCTCCCGACCGCCGACGCCGCTGCCGCCGGGCAAAACGCTCTCCGACATGGTTGAAGGCAAGTGGCCGGGGGATGAAACGGACGAGCAGATCCGCGAAGCGCTGGAGAAACTGTCGTAGCGCCCGAACGCCTTCCCGAGAGCGAACAACCTGTTACTGACCTTCGGGAAAGCAATGTCACTGATCGCGGCCAGCCGCCCCAGGCCGAAGGCCTGAGAGTGTTCAGCCCAGGGCAACGCCCTGGGAACCCGGCCCCCGACCGAATCCACCCTGAAAGGGTGGGAGAACTGGCA
>JANNQE010000235.1:0-5467 GCA_031441625.1 Planctomycetia bacterium | reverse complement strand
CCGGAGGGGCCGTCGTCCGTCGCCCCGGGCGGAAGCCCTGGGAACATTGACGAACAGGGAACCCGCCCCGGTGGGGCCGGCGAGATGATCGACGCCGGCCCCTCCGGGGCGGGGGTTGTTGATCTGTGGGAGCCCAGGGCTTCCGCCCTGGGCTACGGACGACGGCCCCTCCGGGGCGGGTTCGCTACTTCTTGTCCCCCGGATATGGCTTGTCGCCCTTCACGCTGTGCCACAGGATGCGGTTGAACACGTCCTCGTCGTTCAGGTCTTCCTTGCTGAAGTCGAGCTTCAGCGACTCCTTCGCCCAGTGCAGAGCCTGGCCGTCGAGCTTCTTCAGCGGCGGGTTCATCTCGTCCAGCTTGATCTTGTTCTTCTCGGCGGTGTACGGCGTGGCGTCCGGCTTGGCGGTGAAGCAGTCCCGCATCGGGGTAGCACTCAGGTCGAGTTGCGTCATCGGCGGCAGGCCGAGCATCAACTCGATGGTCTTCACCATGCCCGTCTGGTTGAAGCAGGTGCTCACCGTCTTCTTCTGCCGCGTGTACGGGCTGATGGCCAACCCCACGGTGCGGTGGCCGTCGATGTGGTCGAACCCGTTCTGCGGGTCGTCCATCGTCACCAGCACGCACGTCTTGTCCCAGAACTTGCTCTTGCTCAGCGCCTCCACCACTTGGCCCAGCGCCAAATCACCATCGGCGTTCATCGCCCGCGGGGTGGGCTGGCCGGGGCTGGTGCCGGAGGTGTGATCGTTCGGCAGGAACACGTAGATCAGGTTCGGCATGGTGCCGGCCTTCTCCCACTCGGCCAGCTTCGCGGTGAACAGCTTCGCCCGCGCCACGTCCGGCACGGTCATCTCGAACCCCGGATACGACGGGTGCGTGTACGCCTTGAGCGACGGCAGGTTCGGCTCGACCGTCGCTTTAATCTTGGCCGTGCCGGCGGTGAAGTCGGCGTAGTGGTCGGCCCACTTCGCCCCCTTCGGGTCAAACGTCGTCTTGCAGTGTTCGCCGAAGTTGTAAAAGGTCTTCTTGTGCAGCAGGGCGTTGTCCCACAGGAAGCCGCTGGTGGGGAAGGCGAGCGGGTCGCTGCCTTCGTAGGGATAGCTACGGGTGAACTGGCCGAACATCTTTTCCAGGTAGTCGGTGGTGTACGCCTCGTTCACCCACGAGTGCCCGTCGGCGGAGAGCACGCCGGAGCAGTAGTAGTTGTCGAGCAGCACGAACTCGCGGGCCAGCTTGTGCAGGTTGGGCGTCACCTCCTCGCCGAAGATGCACAGGTTGGCGTCGCCGTTGCCCTCCTTCACGTCGCCGAACACCTGGTCGTAGGTGCGGTTCTCCTTGATGACGTAGACGACGTGTTCGATCACGCTCGGCTCGCCGTGGCGCTCGGGCACGGGAACCGGCTTGGCATCCGGGCGGGCTTTCTCCAACCCGGCGAGGGCGTACGCGAGGCGGTTGCTGGCGTTCGCCTTCTCGGTGTGCTTCGCCAGTTCCGCCGCGGTCGGCACGGGGATGATGGAAACGCTGCCCAGGTGGTCGTGCGAGTTCTTCCCCTTCTCCGCCACCCGCTTCTTGTCGTTCAGTGCCCCGTGCCCCTTCACGTTCGCCACGAACAGCGTCTTGCCGTCGGCCGACACCTTCACCGCCCCCGGATACCAGCCGGTGGGGATGAGGCCCATCAGCTTCGACGGCCGCGGCAGGCCTTCGGTCGCCGGCCCGCCGCTCATCGACCCGAGTTCGACCACCGCGATGCAGTTGTTGGTGCCGTTGGCGACGTACAGCGTCTTCCCGTCCGGACTCAGGGTGAGGGCGTTCGACCCGCTGCCGAACGGCAGCCGCTTCTCCGGCTTGCAGTCGATGGTTTCGACCACTTTGTCCGAAGCGGTGGCGATCACGCTCACGGTGTCGCTGTTCGCGTTCCCCACGTACACGAACTTGCCGTCCTTGCTGGCGGTCATGCCCGACGGGTGCCCGCCGACGACCACACTCTTCGCCTTCCACTTGTCGCCGTCCGCTTCCACCACGCTCACGCTGCCGTGATTCGCCACGCTGGTGCGGGGGTCGATCTTCACCGGCGTGCCGCTGGTGGTGATCTCCTTGCCGTCCGGCCGGTCGCCGCCCCAGTTGCTCACGTACACCTTCTTGCCCGCCACCAACGGCGCGTACGGGGCCACGCCCACCGGCACCGTGGCCGTCACTTTGCCCGTCTTCGAGTCCAGCCGGAGCAGGTCGTTCCCGCGGTTGCTGCACACCCACACGGCATCGCCATCGACCGCCATGCCCGTGGGGTACGCGGCCCCCTTGACCTCCGGCACGGGCAGCTTGATCGGCTCCGCCTCCCACGCCCACTTGCCGCCGTCGCCCTTCTTCGCCACGCGAATCGCGGATTGCGAATCCGAGACCCACAGCCGATCACCCACCGCAATCAGCCCGACGGCGCTGAACCCGAACGCCTTCTCGCCCTTCGCCGCGGCCGGCTGGTCGAGCGTCTGCGTCACCTTGCCCGTCGCCACGTCGATGAACTCCAGCCCCTTCATGTTCTTCGCCACGAGTGTCTTGCCGTCGTCGATGAGCAGCACGTCCACCGGCCGGCCGGGGAACAGCACCTGGGTGCCGGCGGGGGTGAGCAGTTGGTTCGTCGGCGTGAGGACGCTGCCGTCCTTTTGCAGGCCGACGGTCATCTTGTCGCGGTCGTCGGCGAACAGCGGGGCGCACAGAAGGAGTGCGGTGAACAGAACGCGGCGCATGGGGGGTGCTCCGAGGGGTGAAGCCGATGTTACGGCACGGCGGGTCTACCGCCAGTGGATGTGGACTCGCCGCACGCGGTCGAACCGCGGGTCGGGGGCGTCGGTGGCCATCGCGCAAATCAAATCCGAGTCGGGCGGCAGCGGGATGAACCCGGTGGCCAGCAGCGGCAGCGGGGCGTGTTCGCCGAGGCGGAGCAGCAGGGCGACGGCGGCCCCCTCGCGGCGCATGGCGGACACGGTCGCGGACAGCAGGTGCTTCTGCTCGGCCGTGGTGAGCGTGCCGGGGGCGAAGAAGTCGAGCACGGCGGACTGTACCGTTGTTCGGCCGACGAACGGCAGGTGGTGGTAGTTGGCGAACCCGAGTGCGCCGCCGCCGCGGTCGTACACGAGCGTCCGCGGGGTGCCTTCAAAGTCGAGCTGGTGGGCGAGGCGGTCGGCCGTCCACAGGTAGCCCAGGTCGGCGGTCGCGGCCTGTCGGTTCATCAATGTCAGGCAGTCGTGCAGGTCGGCGGGGCGGTACGGGCGAACGTGCGGGCAGCGCGGCGGGTCGGGCGGCGGGCGCTGGATCACACTGAGCACGCGCAGGGCGAACGTGTCGGACGGGTGAATCGGCCACTCGACCAACTTCGCGTGGTCGAGCGCCCGCACCCAGAAGCCGACCCGCCCGAGGAAGCGGACGTGCTTCGGCTGTTGCCTCCAGAACTTCGGCCCCATGCTCTTCCGCTCGCCGATGTACCCGTACCCCAGGCTGAACAGTGCCCCGCGATCCCGCAGCCGCGCCCGCAAGTCGTCGAACAGGCGGGCGGCCACCCCCTGCCGGCGGGAGTCGGGCAGGACCGTCAGCCAACTGCCCATCGTCCCGCGGATGGGCTGCCCGTGCAGGCGGAAGGCGAACTCCTCGGCCAGCAGGCAGCCGACCAGCCGCGGGCCGTCGTAGGCGGCGACCAGATAGTGCCGCCCCTCCGGGCGGGGCGAGAGCAACTGCCAGCGGAAGTAGGCGGCGTCCCACGTCGGGTGCAGCATGGTGCCGCCGTAGGTGGCCGCCCACGTGCCGCTCACGAACGCGCTCAGGTCGTCGGCCGTGCCGTCGAACGTGCGGACTTCCAGGCTCACGCTTCGCCCTCACACCTTGAGCGTCTTCCATTTCCCGGACACGAACCGCCAGACGAACAGCAGCCCGCGGACGTACAGGTCCGTCACCATCGCCACCCACGCCCCGTACAGCCCCCACTGCGGCCCGCCGAACTCCCACCCGTCGAACGGGGCCTTGCCGGTGAACCAGATGGCCAGGGGTAGCCGCACGCCGAGGAAGCCGACCCACGTGATGAGTACCGGCACGCGGGTGTCGCCGGCCGCCCGCAGCGCCGCCGTCAGGATGATCCACGCGGCCACCGCCGGCATGGCGAAGGCGATCAGCCGCAGCGCGCCGACGGCCAACTCGACCTCGTGCGGGTTGGTGGTGTGGACACGACACATCGGCTCGGCCAGGGCGAAGAACAGCACGCCCATCACCGTCATCGCCACCGCCCCCATGCCGAAGGCCGTCCACCCGCCCCGCTCGGCCCGGTCGGGTCGCTTCTGCCCCAGGCTCTGGCTGACCACCGCCATCGCCGTCGGCGCGAACGCCCCGCCCGCCAGGTAGCCGAGTGCCTCCCACCGCAGGGCGATGCCGTGCGCCGCCGACTCCGCCGGCCCCAGCCGGTTGACGATGCTCAGGAAGAGCAACTGGCAGCACGCCACCGACAGGGCGTCGAACGCCGCCGGCACGCTCACCCGCAGCAGGCGGTAGAGCAGGGCGAAGTCGGGCCGCAGGTTCGGCAGTGTCAGTTTCAACCCGCTCCGCCCGCGGACGAGGAGCACCAGCACGGCCACCCCGCCGGCCGCGTAGCTCCACGCCGTGCCGACTGCGATGCCGGTGAAGCTGTCGGGGATGTTCGGATCCCCGCCGTGGCTGCACGCCCACGCCACCGGCACGTTCACGGCGGTCACGCCGGCCAGCACCCACAGGCCGGTGCGGGTGTCGCCCGCCCCGATCAGGCAGGCCACCCCGCCGGTCATGAGCAGTTGCAGGGGGAACGCCACCGCCAGCGGCAGCAGGTAGCGGCCGGCGATGTCGGCCGGCACAGGCCCCAGGTTGAGCAGCGGGAGGAGGAAGGGCAGGCTGATGACGGCGGCGAGGGACGCCAACAGGCCGAACGCCAGCGCCAGCCAGACGGTCTGAGCGGTCGCCCGGTTGGCCAGTGCCCAGTCGCCCGCCCCCACGCACCGGCCGATGAGGGCCGTCGCCCCGACGCTGACGACGATGCTGTAGCTGGACGCGAACCAGTAGAGGTAGTTGGCGTTGGTGAGCGCCGCCCGGTGGTCGGCCGAGTACCCGCGGGCGAGCCACTGGTCGTACTGCTGGGTGACGAACAGCAGCAGTTGCTGCACGAGCGTGGGCAGGGCGAGCAGGAGCACCCGCTTCCAGAGCGATGGGTCGGGCGGTGGGGCCGTCATCGGGGCATGATACGGGCCGGCGGGGGTGAAAACGGCACGCGGATGACGCGGATGGGACGCGGATCAACGCGGATTGGAACAGAATTCTGGAGACTTCTCGCTGGACGCGACAGGTTTCAACGCAAGTGCCGCTCGGCACTCGTTTTCAGTGCGAAATCGGGTGGAGATGCACCTGTCTTCCGGCACCTGGGACCGAAGTCGCGTTCAACGCCGACGAACTCCTGGTGT
>JANNQE010000234.1:0-2372 GCA_031441625.1 Planctomycetia bacterium | reverse complement strand
CGGTTCCATTATTACCCCCGACCCAGGGCTACCGCCCTGGGCTACGGACGACGGCCGCTTCGCGGCGGAGGATCGCCCCATGCGCCGCTGGAAAGCCCACCGCGGGAAGATCGCGTCGCTGTCGTTCAGCCGCGACGGGCGGCTGCTGGCGTCTGTCACCGGCAGCGGGCAGGACGTCTTCATCTGGCATGCGCTGACCGGCGAACTGGTGCGGAAGCTGACGGTCGAAGACGTGGACGGGAAACCCTCGTACTCGTCCGCCGCCGCCATCTGCTTCGGCCCGGATGCCGACCTCTTGGCCGTCGCCCGCCGGAACTACGTCGAGGTGTGGGAGACCGGCAGTTGGGTGCGAACCGCCGAGGCCGTGTACGGGTACGGCACTCCGGGGGCGGTGGCACTCGGCCCTGGCCCCCGCCCCCGCGTGGCGGCTTCCACCGGTAGCGACACCAACGTCTACGACCTCCCCGACCCATCGCCCGCGGTCGCCGTCTTCAGGGGAGTCTCGAACTGGGAGTCGGAGTATCACACGCAACTCACGTTCACGGCCGACGCCACCGGGGTTGGGACGCACACCATTCACGCGGTCGAAGTGCGGGAGGTGACTTCCGGAACCCTCCTCCTCCGCTTTCGGCATCGCCGGGCGAACTACAGCGGACCCGTCCGCTTCTCGCCCGACTCCTCACGTCTCGCCTTCTGCTCCACCAAGACCATCGAATCACACCCGGCCACATTCGACGACCCGGCCGACGTGATCCGCTACGCCGGACACACCAACAAGGTGTGGGTGCTGCGATACACCCCGGACGGCCGCTCGCTCATCTCCGCGTCGTCCGACGGTACGGTGCGGGTGTGGGAGGCCGCCACCGGGTTGCAGAAGCAGTGCTTCGAGATGAACGTCGGCAAAATGCTTTGCGCCGACGTGTCGCCGGACGGCACGATGGCCGCGGTCGGTGGGGCGACCGGCGAGATCGTGGTGTGGGACCTGGAATAATCGCGCCGTATACCAACCGCCCACACTCTGGAAGCACTGGCATGATCCGCGGCGTGATCCTGGCGGGCGGCAAAGGCACCCGCATGGGTGAACTCACCAAAGTCACCAACAAGCACCTGCTGCCCGTCGGCCCGTACCCGATGGTGTACCACCCGCTGAAGAAGCTCACCGGGGCGGGGCTGACCGACATCCTGCTGGTGAGCGGCACCGAGCACATGGGCGATTTCGTCGAGCTGCTCGGCTCGGGCAAGGACCACGGCTGCCGGCTGACGTACCGCGTGCAAGACGAGGCCGGGGGCATCGCCCAGGCGCTCGGGCTGGCCGAACTGTTCTGCACCGCCAGTCGGTCGTGCGTGCTGCTCGGCGACAACATCTTCCAGGCGCCGCTCAAGCCGATGCTCGACGCCGCCGGCGAACACCCCGACTGGGCGTGGCTCGGTCTGAAAGAAGTCCACGACCCTGGGCGGTACGGCGTGGCCGAACTGAACGGCAAGCGGGTGGTCGGCATCGAGGAGAAGCCGAAGGAGCCGAAGTCGAACTTCGCGGTGGTCGGCATCTACATCTACCCGCCGGACGTGTTCGAGGTGATCAAGACGCTCAAGCCGAGTGGTCGCGGCGAACTCGAAATCACCGACGTGAACAACTACTACCTGCAAGCCGGCCGCATGGGGTACAGCGCGCTCGACGGCTACTGGACCGACGCCGGCACCCTCGACAGCCTCGATTACGCGAACGAACTGGTTCGCAAGACCCCGCCGAATTGGTGAGTTTCCAACCTCGTGGCGAGAACGCCCGCATACCGGTGAACCGCCCGCGTCAGCGGGCTGGGTATGTTAGGATCTTCTTCGACCCGGTCGGCTGACGCCGACGGTTCACCTCATTTCCAGCTTGCCATTCACACCTCCGGTTTTGCGGGGCGCCCCAGCAAATCTTCGACCGCTTCCGCGGCCGAGCGGCCCTCGTACAGAATCCGATAGACCCCAGTCATTATCGGGGCATCCAACCCCGCGCTCCGCACCCGTTCGTACACGCTTTTCGCCGTGAAAACCCCCTCGACCACTTGCGGGCCGGAAGTTACCGCGGCCAAGCTCTCGCCCCGCGCGATCCGCTCCCCCGCCCGTCGATTTCGGCCGTGCTTGCTGAAGCAAGTCGTGATGAGGTCGCCGAGACCGGCAAGGCCGTCGAAGGTCGCGGGGTCGGCGCCGTGGGCCACGCCGAAGCGCCGCATCTCGACGAGACCGCGAGTCAGCAACGCCGATTTGGCGTTATCTCCGAAGCCGAGGCCATCGCAGATCCCCGCCGCGATCCCCATCACGTTTTTGAGTGCCCCGGCGAGTTCGACCCCGACGAGGTCGGCGTTGGTGTAAATGCGGAAGCGATC
>JANNQE010000233.1:0-8236 GCA_031441625.1 Planctomycetia bacterium | reverse complement strand
TGGTCCCCCCGCCCCACCCCGCCGATAGCATCTCATCCACTTCGCCGAGCCGCCAGGGTCGTGCCGATGACGCCGATGATGCAGCAGTTGCAGGCCGCCCGCGACCAGCACCCCGGCATGGTCATCCTGTTCCAGAACGGCGAGTTCTTCGAGCTGTTCGGCGACGACGCCGAACTCGGCCACCGCGTGCTCGGCCTCACCCTCGCCCGGCGAGAAGAGACGCAGCCGCACATGGCCGGCTTCCCGCTGCACAAGCTCGACCACTTCTTGCGGCAGCTCCTTTCGGCCGGGCACCGGGTGGCGGTGGTCGAGCAGATGGAACCGCCGAACCCGGCGATCAAAGCTCCCATCCGCCGCGAAGTGACTCGCGTCGTCACGCTCGGCACCGTAACCGAAGACGAGTTGCTCGATCCCAAGCGGCCGAACCACCTGGCCGCCGTGTGGCGGAGCAAGGCCGGCATCTTCGGCGTGGCGTGGGCCGACCTGACCGCGGGCACGTTCGCCGCCGCCGACTTGCACGCGAATCAAGTCTCGGATGAACTCGCTCGTCTCAACCCCGCCGAGTGCCTGCTGCCCGACGCCGACCTCGACGAGTTGAAGCCGAAGCTGGGCGGCGGGCCGCGGAGCATCACCTCCCGCCCGGCTTGGACGTTCGACCCGAACACCGCCCTCGAAGAATTGAAGACGCACTTCCAGGTGGGCACGCTGAGCGGGTTCGGCTTCAACGACAAACAGCCGTGCCTCGTGGCCGCCGGCGCGCTCATGGCGTATCTCCGCGAGACGGTGAAGACCGACCTCGCCCACTTGCGACGGCTTATGCCGCACCGCCCTGACTCGTTCCTGATCCTCGATGAAGTGACGCGGCGGAGCCTGGAACTCACCCGCACGCTCCGCGAGAACCAGCGTGACGGCTCACTGCTGTCGGTCATCGACCGCACCGTCACGCCGATGGGCGCGCGGTTCCTACACGACAACCTGCTCGCCCCGCTGAACAGCATTCCGGCCATCGACGCCCGACTCGGCGCGGTCGAAGAGTTGTTGAAAGAGCACGGCTTGCGCTCCGACCTGCGGAGCCTGCTCGAAGCGACCGGCGACCTGCACCGCCTGACCACACGGGTCTCGACCGCACGAGCCACACCGAAGGATTTGTCCGCCGTCGGTCGCACGCTGCGGCTGCTGCCGAAGCTGAAAGCCAAGCTCACCGGCCGCAAGGCACCGCTACTGAACGACCTGGAAACGAAACTGGAACTGGTGCCCGACCTGCGGCAGTTGCTCGACGAGAGCCTGGTGGACGACACCCCGTACTCGGCCAAAGAAGGCGGCATCATCCGCGACGGGTACAACGCCGAACTGGACGAACTGAAACGCCTCTCCCGCGACGGCAAGGACTGGATCGCCAAGTTTCAGGCGGCCGAGATCACCCGCACCGGCATCAACAGCCTGAAGGTCGGGTTCACCGACGTGATGGGGTACTACATCGAGGTCACGAACGCGAACGAGAACCGCGTGCCGACCGACTACATGCACGAGCGGACGCTGAAGAACGCCAAGCGGTACGTCACGCCGAAGCTGAAGGAGTACGAGGAGAAGATCCTGACAGCGCAGGAGAAGAGCCAGGCGCTGGAGTTTGAATTGTTCCTGAGGATCCGCGATCAACTCGCGGCGCAGACGCACCGACTGCTTCAAACCGCCGACGTGCTGGCGACGGTGGACTTTCTCGGCGGGCTGGCGGAGTTGGCCTCGCTCCGCAACTACATCCGCCCGGTGGTGGTGGACACGCCGACGCTCGACATCCGCGACGGCCGGCACCCGGTGCTCGATCAGATCCTTCCTCCGGGCACGTTCGTGCCCAATGACACCCGGTTGTCAGCGGACGACGGCACGTTCTGGCTCGTCACCGGGCCGAACATGGCCGGCAAGTCGTCGTTCCTGCGGCAGACGGCGGTGATTACACTGCTCGCGCACATCGGCAGTTTCGTGCCGGCGAAGGCCGCGACCATCGGGTTGACCGACCGCATCTTCACCCGCGTGGGGGCATCGGACGAACTGACCCGCGGGCAGAGCACGTTCATGGTGGAGATGACGGAAGCGGCGAACATCCTGAACAACGCCAGCCCACGAAGTCTGGTCATCCTCGACGAGATCGGCCGCGGCACCGCCACCTACGACGGCCTCAGCCTGGCGTGGGCCATCACCGAATACCTGCACGACGTGCCCGCCTGTCGCACCCTGTTCGCCACGCACTACCACGAACTCTGTTCGCTCGCCGACAAACTCCCGCGGTTGCGGAACTACACCGTGCAGGTGAAGGAACTCGCCGACGAGGTGATCTTCCTGCACAAGCTCGCACCCGGCAGTGCCGGCAAGAGCTACGGCCTGCACGTCGCCCGCCTCGCCGGTGTGCCCGAACCCGTGCTCAAGCGCGCCGCCGAGGTGCTGGCGACGTTGGAATCTCCGAAGCAGCCGGAAGTGCAACCGCTCAAGCCGATCCGCAAACCCGCTGCTGCTCCGGTTCCAAACGGCACCGTCATCGACCCGCCGGAAGCCGCCCGGTCGAAGCGGAAGGCCAAACCCGTCGGCCCGAGCCTGTTCGGTGAGGAAGAGTGAAAGCCGAAGACTAACCACAGAGGCACAGGGACACAGAGAAGACAAGAGGGAGGGTTCGGAACAGAACTCTCTCCTGTCTTCTCTGTGTCCCTGTGCCTCTGTGGTTAAATCTTCTTCCGAACTGCGGTTCCTAATTTAACGGTGTCCCGCTCTGGAATTGCCATGCACGCTGCGCTTGAAACCATCGCGAATAAAGTCCACGCCGGTGAGCGGCTGTCGTTCGACGACGGCATGGCCCTGGAAACGCACGCCGACCTGCACTACCTGGGCGAGCTGGCCAACGTCGTCCGCGAGCGGAAGAACGGGAACGTCGCCTATTACAACGTGAACACGCACCTGAACCCGACGAACGTGTGCGTCTACCGCTGCCAGTTCTGTGCGTTCCGGGCCGACCTGAAGTCCCCGAAGGGGTACGTCATGTCGGACGAGCAGATGCTCGAGCGGGCACGCGGGGCGGTGGGGCGTGGGGCGACGGAACTGCACGTCGTCGGCGGGTTGCACCACCACAAGGGGTTCGACTGGTACAAGCACATCCTGCAAATCATCCACGCCGAGTGCCCCAGCCTGCACCTGAAGGCGTGGACGGCGGTCGAGTGGGACTGGTTCCAGCGGATGACGAAACGCCCGCTCGAAGAGTTAATGCAAGAGATGATCGACGCCGGCCTCGGCAGCCTGCCCGGTGGCGGGGCGGAGATCTTCCACGAGGACGTTCGCTCGGTACTGTGCGAACACAAGGCCGACGGCGAGGAGTGGATCAAGGTCCACCGCACCGCCCACCGGCTGGGTTTGCGGTCGAACGCCACCATGCTGTACGGCAGCATCGAGAAGCCGGAACACCGGATGGATCACCTGCTGAAGCTGCGGGCGCTGCAAGACGAGACCGGCGGGTTCCAGACGTTCATCCCGCTCGCGTTCCACCCGGAGAACAACCGCCTCAGCCACCTGCCGAAGCCGTCGGGACTGATGGACCTGAAGATGATGGCCATCGGCCGGCTGATGCTCGACAACTTCCCGCACGTCAAAGCGTACTGGGTGATGCTCGGCATCAAGACGGCCCAGGTGGCGCTCAGTTACGGGGCAGATGACATCGACGGCACGGTGGTTCACGAGATCATCTACCACGAGGCCGGTAGCGACTCGCCGCAGGAGATGACCGTCGCCGACCTGCGGAAGCTGATCGAAGAAACCGGCCGCACGCCCGTCGAGCGCGACACGCTGTACAACCGCGTGGAGCGTGCAGTGCCGACCGAGAAGAAGTGGGCGACGGGCAAGAAGCTGAGCCTCGTTTGAGGCGAGCGGCGGGCGGGAGGGCGCGGGTTGGGGGGGGGGGCGGGCGTGGCGGCGGGTTTTCGGGGGGCACCGGGGCCCCCACGGCCGCCGTTCGCCAGGAATGCAACAATCCGTCGGCTCACTTGCCCTTGCACGTCACGGCCCGCTCGGGGCACAATCCACGTCCCCCGTGCCCCGCAGGATGCGGACCCATGCCGTCAGCGGAAGAGTCGGCCGTTCCCCCCACACCCGTCACGCTGTCGGTGGTGGTGCCTCTGTACGACGAGCAAGACACCCTGCCCGAACTGCACCGCCGCCTGACCGCCACGCTGTCCGCAATCGGCGTGGATTATGAACTGCTGCTGGTGAACGACGGCAGCCGCGACCGCACCCGCCCGCTGCTCGACGCCCTCGCCCGCACCGATCCGCGGGTGCGGCCGTTGCACCTGTCGCGCAATTTCGGCCACCAAGCGGCGGTGACGGCCGGGCTGGAGCACGCGACCGGCGACTGCGTGGCCGTGCTGGATGGGGATTTGCAAGACCCGCCGGAGGTCATCCCCGCGCTGCTCGAACGCTGGCGGGAGGGGTTCGACGTGGTGTACGCCGTCCGCACCAAGCGGAAGGAAGGGTGGTTGAAGCGGGTCGGCTACTTCACCTTCTACCGCCTGCTCCGGGCGACGGCCGACCTGGACATCCCGCTCGACGCCGGCGACTTCTGCCTGATGGACCGCGTGGCGGTGAACGCACTCAATCGCCTGCCCGAGCGCGGCAGGTTCGTGCGGGGGCTGCGGACGTTCATCGGCTTCCGGCAGATCGGGGTGAGCTACGAGCGAGACCCGCGGTTCGCCGGCACGCCCAAGTACACGCTCGGCAAGCTGGCCGCCCTCGCCGCCGACGGGGCCGTCAACTTCAGCACGTTCCCGGTGCGGCTGGTCGGGTGGGCGGCCGCCGGGCTGGTGTCGGGCGGGCTGGTCGCACTACTGACAATGGCTTGTCAGTCGGCCGCGGGCGGGGCGGTGGACGGCTGGGCGTGGGCGGTGGCGGCGGCCGTCGGCTTGGTCGGCATTCAGATCGGGTGCGTCTGGCTGGTCGGGCTGTACGTGTTGAAAATTTTCGCCGAGGTGAAGCGGCGGCCGTCCTACATTGTGGACTCGCCCCCGTCCGACAGGTGCCGCCCGCGTGAGTCCGCCCCGCCTGAAAGACGCCGCCAAGACCGCCCTCCGGTGGGCGTGCGTGCCCCCCATTTTGCCCGTGTGGGTGCAGTACCAACTGATGCGGCGGCTGGTGGGTGACAGCCGGGCGCTCGAAGGGGCGACGCAGACGATCGCCGGGCTGCCGGGCACCGTCGGGGCGATGTTAAGAAATGCGTTCCTGCGCCTGGTGCTGGCGAAGTGTTCGCCCACCGCGGAAGTGTGCTATGGAACGATACTCTCCCAGCCGGGGGCGGTGATCGACGACCGCGTGTACGTCGGCCCGCGGTGCCACCTGGGGTTGGTTCACCTGGAACCGGACGTGCTGCTGGCGGCCGGCGTGCATGTGCCCAGCGGCGGGAAGACGCACCACACCGACGACCCGACCATTCCCATCCGGGAGCAGGGCGGCGAGCGGCAGGTGGTGCGGATCGGCCGCGGCGCGTGGGTGGGCAGTGCGGCGGTGGTGCTGGCCGACGTGGGCGAAGGCACCGTCGTCGGTGCCGGCTCGGTGGTGACCAAGCCGCTGCCGCCGAACGTCATCGCCGCCGGCGTGCCGGCGAAGGTGATCCGGGCGCGGTTCCACGATCCCGCCGCGGAGCGGCCGTCGGACGTAGCCCAGGGCGGAAGCCCTGGGGTTGGTGCGTGACGCCGGCCCCTCCGGGGCGGGTGTATTGGTGATGCGGACACCCAGGCCTCTCGGCCTGGGCTACAACCGTCGGCCGCTCCGCGGCGAAAACTGCCCCGAACATTGCTTGAGGACCGCGCGTGAACATGCTCGCCGATGCGCCGACCCGCCTGGACCAGACCCCCTTTCCGCGAGACCGCCGCTCCATGTCCGCTCACGCCGGCAAGCTGTCCGTCTTGATCCCCGTGTACAACGAGGAGAACTACGTGGGGGAAGTCATCACCCGCGTGCTCGCCCTCGGCCCGGTGGTGAAGGAAGTGATCGTGGTGGACGACGGGTCCACCGACCGCACGGCCGAAGTGGTGCAGGGGTTCGCCGACCGCGAGGCGAAGGTGCGGTTCCACAAGGCGGACAAGAACCAGGGCAAGACGGCCGCCATCAAGCAGGCGCTGACGATGGCCGAGGGCGACATCATCATCATCCAGGACGCCGACCTGGAGTACGACCCGGCCGAGATCCCGGACGTGATCGGCCCCATCCTGGGCGGGCAAGCGGACGTGGTGTTCGGCAGCCGCTTCCTGGTGCGGAAGGCGGCGCGGGTCCACTACTTCAGCCACTACATGGCGAACAAGTTTTTGACCACGCTGTGCAACTGCCTGACCAACCGCAACATGACGGACATCGAGACCGGGTACAAGGCGTTCCGCAAAGAGGTGATCAAGCCGCTGACCCTGACCAGCAAGGGGTTCGGCATGGAAGTCGAGATCACGGCGATGGTGTGCAAGACGAAAGCGCGGACCTACGAGGTGCCCATCTCGTACTACGGCCGGGCGTACGACGAGGGGAAGAAGATCGGGTTCATGGACGGCGTTGCGGCCCTGTGGTACATCTTCGACTACAACCTGTTCAAGCCGCTGGGCAAGGCCGGCCGCGCGTACAAGAAGGCGGTGAACGCTGCCCTGACCGAAGCGAAGGCGAAGGTGGCGGTGTGATCTTGTTGGTAGGGGCACCCCTTGTGGGTGCCCTTCAATGGGGGCACCCACAAGGGGTGCCCCTACCCTTGTCGATCCGCGATCCGCCCGGCCGCACGTTTCAGAATCTCCGCGTGGTCGAAGGCCAGCTCGGGCAACTTGTCCAGGCGGAACCACTTGGCCTCCGCCGCGTCGTCCGCCCCCTTCGCGCTCAACTCATCCACCCGCGCGAAGAATGCCACGCTCACCACCCACCCCCGCGGGTCGCGGCCGGGGTCGCCGACGGCGCACAGTTGTTCCAGGTCCGTCACGGTCACGCCCGTCTCTTCGAGCAGTTCCCGCCGCGCCGCGTCGATCAATCGCTCGTTCTCGTTCACGAACCCGCCGGGCAACGCCCACCGCCCGGAGAATGGGTCTTTCGCCCGTTGAATCAACAGAACTCGCGGTTTCAGCTCACGGGTGACGAGGACCACGTCGGCGGTCAAGGCCGGGCGGGGGTAGTCGTAAGTGTGCCTTCTCGCCTTCTTCGCGGGCATCGTAACCTCTTGGCGGGCGTCGGGGTTCGGCCGGGTTCGCGGCGGTCGTGCTGAAAAGTTAGCCGATTTCGCACCCCACGGCCAACCGGGATTCCGCCGCACCCCCGCTAGAATGCGTTCGCCTGCCGGGTCTTCCGCCCGGCACCCGAGGGGAAAAGGTGTTCACATGGCGACCGCGGCGAAGACCGACCGCATCTACTGTTGGGAACTGTTCGACCACGCCGACCCGCTGATGGCGGCGGTGCGGCGGCTGTACGAGACCGCACTCGACGAAGACGAACGGGTGCCGTGGGAGTGGCTGGAGCGCGGGGTGAAGTCGCGGATGGCGTGGCGGCCGGGCGGGAACGGGCGGCACCTGATCGTCGCGGGCACCGTCACGGGCGAGCTGGCCGGGTTCGTGTTCTGCGCCCACCTGCCGGGGTACGGCGGCTACCTGAGCTACGTGGCCGTCGAGGACCGCTTCCGCGGGCGTGGCGTCGGCACGCGGCTGTACGAGCAGGCGTTCAACGTGCTGGCCGTGGATGCGGCGGCGAACGACGTGCCGCTGCCGTTCGTCATCTGGGAGAGCTACCCGCCGGAGGCGGACGAAACGCCAGAAGCGCACGCGATCTGGGCCGCTCGCACGCGGCTGTTCCACAAGGCCGGCGGCTTCTGGATCGACGGCGTGACGCTCCCGTCGCCCAACTGGACGGACGACACCGCCCCGACGGTGCCCCTGCAACTGTTCCTCGCCCCCATCGACACCCCGCGGGAGAAGTTCGACAGCGCGGCGGTGAAGGCGGCCGTGGCGGGGTTGCTGGAGCGGATCTACAAGGCCGAGCCGGGCGACCCGGAGTACGACGGCACACTGACACCCGGCTGTCACCCGCGGCTGAAGCCGGCGACGGACGCGGGGCGGACGTGGGTGGCGGCGCGTTAGGGTGGGTCGCTCTCGCCGAGAGCGACATTGCCGACCCGCTCTCGGCGAGAGCGGGCCACCCTCCTGCCGCACCCTACCATACTCTCCTTCCCCGGAGGGCAGACGATGACGCGACG
>JANNQE010000232.1:0-1980 GCA_031441625.1 Planctomycetia bacterium | reverse complement strand
GTGTTGGGGGGGTTTGTATTTTCCACCCTTGGGGTTCACCCCGGGGTTTTTGGGGGGGGGGGGTTATTCCATGGCCCCCACCCCCGCAACCACCGCCGGGGTTCGCCGGGTCGCGGGTCACTTGGCCTTGGTCAGGGTCATCTCGAAGAACTTGTTCCACGTCTTGCCGCCGTCCCGCGACATGTCGCCCACCTCGTGCCACTCGCCCTTCTCGGTGAGCGTCACCGCGTACCGGATGTCGATCTTCTGCTCGGCGTTGGCGAACCCCCACTCGAACTTCTTGTCCCCCATTTTCAGCCACGCGTCCACCGACACCCCTTCCGCCCGGTACGCCTTCACCGCGTACTCCTTCTTGGCGGCGTCGTAGGACATGACGGCGAACGCGTTGAACACCACCCCCTCCTCGTCCTTCCCCGGCAGTTTGCCGCGGCCGACCCCCTCCACCACCAGGATGGTGCCGCCGAGCCGGTACTCCACGTCCTCGGTCTGGGTGAACTTCTCCGTGCGGGTCGGGCCGAACGTCATGCTCGCCTCCCCCTTCCACTTGCCTGCCAGGAAGTCGAGCTTCTTCATGGCGTCGCGGTTGGCCTGACCGGGCGGGTCGGCGGCGAACACGGGGGCGGCGACGAGCACGGCGACCAGGGCGGCGAGTCGGACGGACATGGCAGGCTCCGGGAGAGGGAGAAAGTCAAGCGGGGTCACTTCGTCCGCTTGTAGAACGGCAGCGGCACCACCTTCGCGTCCACCTTGGTGCCCTTCAGGTCGATGAGCACGGGCGTACCGACGGCGGCGAACCCCTTCGGCAGGTACGCCATGGCGATCGACTTCTGCAAGTGCGGGACGAAACTGCCGCTGGTGACGGTGCCGATCGCCGAGCCGTCGGCGAACACCACCGACCCCTCGCGGGCGGCCCGCTTGCCGTCCAGTTCCAGGCCCACCCGCACCGGCCGACCTGGGGGAAGGGATTGCAGGGCGGTTCGCCCGACGAACTCGCCTTTGTCCAGCTTCACCGCCCACCCGAGGCCGGCGCTCAGCGGGTCAGTCTGTTCGTTCAACTCGTGCCCGTACAGCGGCATGGCCGCTTCCAGTCGCAGCGTGTCGCGGGCACCCAGCCCGCACGCCACCGCCCCGCGGGCGATCAGTTCTTCCCACAGCGGCACGGCGAGCGAATTCGGAACGTCCACCTCGAAACCATCTTCGCCCGTGTACCCGGTGCGGCTGACCATACAGCCCTCACCCCGGTAGGTGGTGTTCCGGGCGTAGTAGTATTTCAGGCCGCTCACGTCGTCGCCGAAGAGCCCGTTCACCAGTTCGACCGCCTTCGGCCCCTGGATGGCAATCAGGCTGGTGTCGA
The DNA here is from genome assembly GCA_031441625.1 of Planctomycetia bacterium. Lineage (GTDB taxonomy): Bacteria > Planctomycetota > Planctomycetia > Gemmatales > Gemmataceae > JALHQU01. The sequence goes on along the minus strand of JANNQE010000232.1, from coordinate 626 downwards.
AGGTCCGGTCGGTGACGCCAGCGTCGTTCCCGAACTTCGCCTTCTGCTGGTCCAGCCAGCCCAGAATCTTCTCGCGGTTCGAGGCGTTCACCACCATCGAGATGTCATCCGACCCCCAGCGGTAGACGAGCACGTCATCCAGCATCCCGCCGTCCTCACGGCAGATCAGCCCGTACCGCACATGCCCTTCCTTCATGCTTGCGACGCTGTTGGTGAACACCGCTTCCAGCCAGTTCATCGCGTCCGGCCCGATGAACTCCAGCCGCCCCATGTGGCTGACGTCGAACAGCCCGCAGCCAGTTCGCACAGCCGTGTGTTCGGGGATGATGCCGGCGTACTGCACGGGCATGTCCCACCCGGCGAACGGCACCATGCGGGCCTTGTTCGCCACGTGCCAGGCGTGGAGCGGCGTTCGCAGCAAGTCGGCCATGACGCACCGTGCGGGAAACAACACGGGGCGACCGCCGTAGCGCACGGCGACCGCCCCCATGATGGAAGTGTAGCGAGTGGTGCCGGAGTGCGTCTACGGCGGAGCGGGGTGGGGGGGTGCCCACGCGGATTGTGGCACGTCTGGTGAACCGGCGGCGTGAGCCGCCTGGGTTTCATGTACCCAGGCGGCTCACGCC
>JANNQE010000231.1:0-1971 GCA_031441625.1 Planctomycetia bacterium | reverse complement strand
GGGCGAAGTGGACGGTGCGGCACGTCGGCCCGCTGGTCGAACTGGTGGCCCTGCTCGACACCCCCGCCTGGGACGCCCTCTGGACCGCCGCGTAACTCGCGTGCCAAAAAACCACCCGCCAAAATCTCCAGGGGCACCCGGCGGTGACAGTCGTGTTGCCGACCCGCGATTCGGCTGCTAAGATTCTTCTTGCCGGAGAGGTGGCTGAGTGGTCGAAAGCACGGCTTTGCTAAAGCCGCGTACGGGTAAAACTGTACCAAGGGTTCGAATCCCTTCCTCTCCGCTGGACAAGTCCGACAGCCCTTCCTCACCTCCGAATCGCCCATAATTTCAGGCGATTCGGAGCTCCGACCCGAATCCGATCAACCCTCCTGGTGCAAAGTTGGTGCAAACCGGTTGCACCAGGAGGCACGCCGTGGGTCGAAAAAATGCCAACCCCTCTCCGCGGTTCCGCGTCGGCAAGGTGACCGTTTACGAGCACCACGGGACGGGGTGGGTGTACTACCGCGAGGGCGGGCGGAGCGAACGCCGGAAAGTCGCCGCCACCCGCGAGCAGGCCGAACAGGTCGCCGCCAGGGTCCACTCGCAGCTCGCCAGCGACGAGCCCACCCTGCTCACGTTCACGCCGGTCGGCGTGGCCGACCTCCGCCAACAGTTCCTCGACCACCACGAGCACGTGCTGCACTCGGCGGTGGGCACGCTGAACCGCTACCGCTCGGCCACCCGGCACCTCGAACAGTTCGTCGCCACCCTGCCCAGGCCCCCCAAGGCCCACGAGGTGCAGGCGGAGGCGTTCGTCGCCTACCTGCGGCGGATCGAGGTGTCCCCGAACGGGCACGCGAACACCCGCAAGCGGAGGCTGCTCACCAAGGGCGTGCAGTACGTGCTGCAAACGTGCCGGTCCATGTACGCGTACGCGGGCAAGCGGCGGCACCTGCCGCCGTACGCGGGCAACCCGTTCTCCGAGCTGCCGCTCGACCGGATGAACGTTCAGGACGCCAAGCCGATCTTCGTGTTCACTGCCGCCACCGAGCTGAAGTTCCTGACGGGGTGCTCCGCGTGGGCGTTCCCGGTCCACTTCACCCTCGCCAAGACGGGGCTGCGGGTGGGCGAGCTGGCGCACCTGCTGGTCGAGGAGGTGGACCTGGACGGCGGGTGGCTGCACGTGCGGAACAAGGTGGAACTGGGCTGGCGGGTGAAGACCGGGCAGGAGCGGGTGGTGCCGCTTCTGCCCGAGGTGGCCGCGGTACTCCGCCGGCTGATCGGTCGTCGGACCGGCGGCCCGGTGTTCCTGCGGGAACGGATCTCCGCCCGGAAGGGTTTGGTCGCCGGCGACCGGCGGGAACTGGAGCGAATGCTCCGCGAGCGGCGTGCGGCCAGCGACCGGCCGCTGACGCGGGTTGAGGAGGCGGGCCTGGCGAGGGGGCTGTGGTGGGACGCCGGGGCGATCAAGCCCGACCAGGTGCGGCAATCGTTCGTGCGGGTGACGGCCGCGATCGGGCACCCGGAGGCGACCTGCCCGAAGTCGTGGCGGCACACGTTCGCCACCGTCCTCCAGGACGCGAACGTGGACCCCCTCATCCGGCAGCAGGTGATGGGCCACAGGCCGACCCCGGCCGGCGGGCTGGGGATGACGGCCACCTACACCCACACCCGGCCGGAGACCCGGCGGGAGCAGGTGGGGCGGGCACTCCGGTTGTGGCCGGAGTCGCTGGCGCTGGCGGTGCGACGGGCGGCCACGGCGTGACGGTGGTCGGGGGCGGATGGCCTCGCATCCGGCGGGTCAGTACGCCACGGGCAGGCTCGGGTTACCTGACCTGCCGCCTGACGTAAGGATCGGAGCCGGAACAACTGTCGCGTCATCGAGGGACGGCGCGGGAGTTCCACTTGGGCAGCAGGTCGTCGAACAGGAGGGGAATGTTCGCTTTGAACGCCTCGGCCACTCGCCGGCCGGTCGCGTACACGCGGCGG
>JANNQE010000230.1:0-5683 GCA_031441625.1 Planctomycetia bacterium | reverse complement strand
AAAGAAGAAGAGAGGAAAGAAGTTCTGTTCTCCTCGAAATGTCTGCTGTCTTCTCTCCGCGCTCTCTGCGCCCTCTGCGGTGAATTTTGCCTTCAAATCCCCTCACGAGGCCCGTCATGCCCCGCTTCCGCCTCGCCCTGATCGCCGCCGCGCTGCTCGTCGGGTCGGCGTCCGCCTACGTCGAGGCCCCGATGTCGTTCGGGGCCATCATCCAGCAGTCCACCGTCATTTGCACGATGGTGGTGGACAAGGTGGACAAGGCGAACCAACTCATCGTCTACCGCAAGGTGGCGGACGTGAAGGGGAAGATGGAGGCCACCACCATCAAGCACAACATCGGCAAGAACGGCCTGCGGCCTGGCGAGTGGCAGGAGATCATGAACTGGGCGGAGGTGGGCAAGACGGCCGTCTTCTTCCACAACGGCAGTTCGAGCGAGACGTTCATCGGCGGCAACTGGTACCAGGCGTACCCGAACGGCGAGTGGTGGGGCATGACGCACGCCGAGCCGTTCCTGCTGCGCTCGTACTTCGGCAAGCCGGAGAAGTGCGCCGCGGCGGTGAAGGAGATCCTGGACAACAAGGAGATCGCCGTGCCGTGCATGGTGGACGGCGACAAGGAGCTGCTGCACAAGAAGACGGCCAAGGTGCAGAAGCTGAAAGCCAGCCTGAAACTGCAAGACTACAACCCGAAGCGCGACTTCGTGAGCTGGGGCGGAGCGAACGACGACGTGCGAAAGTTGACCGGCTGGCCGGGGTTCGAGAAGCTGGCGTCACTGGGCAAAGGGGAGGCCGATGCCCAGGCAGTGAGCGTGCTCGACATCGACGGCGACGGCAAACCCGACGTCTGCCTGTGCGGGGGCAACAAAGTGTATCTCATGTTGCAAGGCGATGACGGGTACAGCGAAGCCACACTGCCGGGGTTCAGCGGCGGTGCCCGGAGTGCCGTGTGGGCCGACTACACCGGCGATGGCCGGCCCGACCTGCTCCTCGCCACCACCAGCGGCCCGCGACTGTACACGAACCTGGGCAAGGGCACCTTCCGCGACGACACCAAGCTGCTGCCGGTCGAAGACGGCTACCACCTGACGGCCGCCGCGTGGGGCGACTTCAACGGCGACGGCAAGCCGGACATCCTGCTGGCCAACGGGGCCTACGGCCTGCGGGTTTACCTGAACCAACGGCCGGACGACGCCGTGGCCAAGACCGCCCCGCCGAAGGTCGGCCCGTGGCACGCCGTCGGCCCGTTCCGCAACATGAAGGACGTGCCGAAGACGAACGACACGGCGTTCGAGCCGGAGACGGAACTGACGAAGGACATCAGCACGGAGAAGGCGTACAAGGGCAAGCGGGACATGGAGGTGAAGTGGACGAAGCAGACGTGGGAAGACAACAGCGTGACCGACCTGACTTCGTTCGGCGAGAACTGCGTCACGTACCTGTCCCGCGAGATCGAGACGGCCGCGGCACTCGACCTACCGGCGTCGTTCGGGTTCGACGACGCCATCACCATCTGGCTGAACGGCGAGAAACTGCACAGCGAGTTCAAGGCCCAGGCGGTCGCCCCGGATCAGGTGAAGCTGACGCTCAAGCTGAAGCCCGGCAAGAACCGGCTGGTCATGAAGGTGTACAACACCGGCGGCGCGTACGGCTTCTACTTCGCCGCCGGGCAGGAGGGGTTCACCGGCCCGCCGTGGTTCAAGGACGCCTCCGCCGAGTGGGGGCTGGGCGGGTCGGCCAAGGGTGACACCCTGGCCGTGGCCGACTTCGACGGCGACGGCAAACAGGACGTGCTGTTCGGCGGCGGCACCGGCACCGTGTACCGCAACACCGGCACCAAGTTCGAGGCGGTCGCCGACAGCGGGCTGAGCTACAAGACGGGGCGAGTCGGACCGGCGGTGTGCGACTTCGACGGCGACGGCAAGCCGGACATCTTCGTGCCGCAACCGGACGGGGCGTGCAAACTGTACCGCAACGCCGGCGGGTGCAAGTTCACTGACGTGACCGCGAAGGCCGGCGACCTGGCGAAGAACCTGGGCAACGCCGTCGGTGCCGCCTGGGGCGACTTCGACAACGACGGCAAGCCGGATCTGCTGGTGACGTGCCTGAAAGGCCCGTGCCGGTACTTCAAGAACGCCGGCGACGGCACGTTCACCGACCGCACCGAAGCCGTCGGCCTTCATCAGAAGGTGTTCAACACGCAAGCCGCCGTGTTCGCGGATTTGAACAACGACGGCAAGCTCGACCTGATCCTGAACAATGAGGGGCAGGAGTCGGCCGCGTTGTACGGCTCCGGCGACGGGGCGGTGAACGCGGCGGTAGTGGTGAAGCTGCCGCGGGAGTGCGGCGGCTGGGGCGGGGTGTGCAAGGTGCTCAGCGGCGAAGGGAAGGTGGTGGCGAGCAGCCAGTTGCTCGGCGGCGACGCCCGCGGCGGGCAGCCCACACTGTCGCCGCGGTTCGCCCTGCCGCCGGGCGAGTACAAGGTGGTCGTGACGGGCACCGACGGGAAGAGCAAAGAGGCCAAGCTGACGATGACCAAAGACCCGGCGAAGGTGGCGTTCGAGTAGTCCGGTGGGCCACTCGAAGCGCGTGGAAGAGACCCCCCACCACCCGGTTCGGTGGCTGCGCCACCTGAACCGACCTCCCCCACACGGGGGGAGGTGGGGTGGTTGCCTTTCCCATCAAGTCACTGACACGCAGAGGGCCACGACACCCACCTCCCCCCTTGTGGGGGAGGTCGCCAACCCCACAGGAGTTGGCGGGTGGGGGATACTCGAATACCACACTCCAGCGGCGTATCTTTCGAGTAACTTCGGGCACCCTACCCTCCTCCCCGACCCGTCGCCATGAACCGCCGCGCGTTCCTCGCCCTGTCGGCCGTCTCCCCGCTCGTCCGCCTGCTGCCGGCGTTCGCCGACAGCCCCAAGCACGCCCACGAGTTGACGGCCGATGTGTGTGTCGTGGGCGGCGGGGTGGGCGGTGTCGCGGCGGCGCTGGGGGCGGCACGCGGCGGGGCGAAGGTCATCCTGACCGAAGAGTTCGACTGGATCGGCGGACAACTCACCTCGCAGGCCGTGCCGCCCGACGAACACCCCTGGGTCGAAGACCGCGGCTGTACCAAGCTGTACCGCAAGTTCCGCGACGGCGTGCGGGGGTACTACGCCAAGCACTACCCGCTCTCCGACGCGGCGAAGAAGGCGAAGTATTTGAACCCCGGCAACGGCACGGTCAGCAAGCTGTGCCACGAGCCGCGGGTGGCGGTGGCCGTGCTGCTCGAACTGCTCGCCCCGTGGATCACTCGCGGGAGCGTGCGGCTGCTGCAATCGCACCGGGTGGTGAGCGCCGATGTGGCCGGAGACACGATGAAGGCGGTGGCGGTGAAGAACATGCACACCGGACACGTCACCACCATTCACGCCGCCTACTTCCTCGACGCGACCGAGTTGGGCGACCTGCTGTCGCTGGCGAAGGTGGAGCACGTCACCGGGGCGGAGGCGAGAAAGGACACCGGCGAGCCGGCCGCCAAGGACAGGGCCGAGCCGGACAACCACCAGGCGTTCACCTGCTGCTTCGCCGTCAGCCATCACCCCGGCGAGGACCACACCATCCCGAAACCGAATGATTACGACACGTGGGCGAAGTACGAGCCGAAGCTGTCCCCCGCGTGGCCCGGCAGGCTGCTGTCGTGGGAAATGAGCCAGTACAACGAGCCGACGAAGGTCCGCAAGGTGGGCTTCAACCCGACCGGCCCGACGGCCGACAGCGTGCTCAACCTGTGGACCTACCGCCGCATCGTCGACCGCGCCAACTTCGCCGACGACCGGTTCGCCGACGTGTGCCTCGTCAACTGGCCGCAGAACGACTACTGGCTGGGCAACCTGTTCGGCAAGGACGCCGACAAGCACCTCGCCGGCGGCAAGCAACTGAGCTTGAGTTTACTCCACTGGATGCAGACCGCCGCCCCGCGGCCGGACGGCAAGAGCGGCTGGCCGGGCCTGAAGCTGCGCCCCGACATCACCGGCACCGACGACGGGCTGGCGATGGCCGCCTACGTGCGGGAGAGTCGGCGGATCGCGGCCGAGTTCACGGTGTGCGAGCAGCACGTGGGCACGGAGGCGCGAGTGAGAGCCACCGGCAAGAAGCGGGGCGAGGTTGCGGCGGAGGCGTTCGCCGACACGGTCGGCGTCGGCAGCTACCGCATCGACCTGCACCCGAGCAGCGGGGGCGACAACTACATCGACGTGTCGTCGCTGCCGTTCCAGATTCCCCTGGGGTGCCTGATCCCGAAGCGGGTGACGAACCTGCTGGCGGCGGGCAAGTGCGCGGGCACCACGCACATTACGAACGGGGCGTTCCGCCTGCACCCGGTGGAGTGGAACATCGGCGAGTCGGCCGGGGCACTCGCGGCGTGGTGCGTGGCCGGCCAGCAGACGCCGAAGGGCGTGCGCGGGGATGGCAAGAAGCTGAAGGACTTCCAGGACCAGTTGGCGAGAGACGGCGTGGAGTTGGAGTGGCCGGCGGACATCGCGGTGAAGTTCCGTTAGGGTGGCCCGCTCACTCCCGGAGTGGGTTCCGATGCCGACCCGCACACCAACGACCCGATCTGGCCACCATGCTCCGCGCCGCCTTCATCTACCTGGCCGTCCTCCTGGCCATGAGCATCGTCACCACGCTCGTCTACTGGTGGGACAAGCGGCGGGCACAGAGTGGCGGGCGGCGGATCCCGGAGAACGTGCTCCACCTGCTGGCCGTTGGCGGGGGCTGGCCGGGCGCGTGGTGGGTGCAGCGGAAGATCCGCCACAAGACCCGGAAGGTGTCGTTCCTCACGGTGTTCTGGGTCCTGGTCGCAATCCACCTGGCAGTGGTCGCTGCGCTGGCATACCTGTTGTTCGTGTGACGTGGCCCCCTTCCCCCGCCCGCCCGCCGGTGCGACAATTCACGTTTCCCCGGAGGCCCGCCCATGTTCCCCGTCGCCCTTCTGCTCGCCGCATCCACCCCCGCCGCCCCGGTCCCCAAACCGCCGGCGGTCGAGTTGGTCACCAACGGCAGTTTCGAGGACGGCCCGGACACGGACAATTTCCTGCCGGTCGAGAAGGGGGCCACCACCATCAAGGGGTGGACCGTCACCCGTGCCGAGATCGACTACATCGGCCCGTACTGGCAGGCGGGCGAGGGCAAGCGGAGCCTGGACCTGCACGGCAGCCCCGGCCTCGGCGGGATCAAGCAGACGCTAGCGGTCAAGAAGGGCCGCACGTACACCGTCACGTTCCTGATGGCCAGCACCCCCGCCGGCACGCCGGTCGAGAAGTCGCTGTGGGTGGAGGCGGCCGGGGCGAAGAAGAAGTTCTCGTTCGACGCCACCGGCAAGAGCAACGACAAGATGGGGTGGGAGACGAAGTCGTGGGAGTTCACCGCCGACGCGGACGAAGTGGAATTGGAGTTCTACACCGCCGAGACGGAGCAAGAGAACTGCGGGCCGGCGCTCGACCAGGTGTCGGTCAAGTTGAAGCCGTGATGCCTGACTGGTGGCACAGGCATTCCTGCCTGTGTCGTGGTTGTAGCACAGGCAGGAATGCCTGTGCCACCAGTCAGGCATCACGGCTTCAACTTGACCGACACCTGGTCGAGCGCCGGCCCGCAGTTCTCTTGCTCCGTCTCGGTGGTGTAGAACTCCAATTCCACTTCG
>JANNQE010000229.1:0-8420 GCA_031441625.1 Planctomycetia bacterium | reverse complement strand
CCCCCTGGTTCTCATGATCTCCTGAAACCAGGGGGCTGACGCCCCCCGCTCGCCCTAAAACAGCTCACCCAGGAGTCCACCATGTCCGACCTGATTGTGTCCGTGTCCGGCATTCGCGGCATCGTCGGCGAGTCGCTCACGCCGGAGGCGGTGTGCCGGTTCGCGGCGGCGCTGGGCACGTTTCTGGGCGGCGGGCGGGTGGTCGTGTCCCGCGACGGCCGGCCGAGCGGGGACGCCCTCAAGCACGCCATCTTCGCCGGACTGATGGGCACGGGTTGCACCGCCGACGACATCGGCATCGCCCCCACGCCCACGGTCGGGATTGCGGTTCGCACGCTCTCTGCCGCGGGGGCCATTCAAATCACGGCGTCGCACAACCCGGCCCCGTGGAACGGGCTGAAGATGTTCGGCCCGGACGGTGCCGTGCTGCCAGCCGACGCGGGCCAGCGGGTGAAACTGCTGTTCGAGCGCGGGCCGTTGAACTACGCGAAGTGGGACGGCATCGGCGCCGTGCGTGTGCCGCCGGACGTGCTGGAAGACCACGCCCGACTGGTGCGGGAAAACGTCAGCGTTTCAGTCATCGCCAGCCGTGGCATTCGTGTGTTCCTCGACGGCAACGGCGGTTCCGGCGGCCCACTCGCGGCCACGCTGCTCGGCGAACTCGGCTGTCAGGTGGTTCAGCACAACTGCGAGTCGAACGGCATCTTCGCCCACGAGGCGGAGCCGACGCCCGCCCACCTCGTGGACGTGGCCCCGTGGGTGAAGCAGACCGAATCGGCCGTCGGCTTCGTGCTCGACCCCGACGCCGACCGGCTGGCCCTGATCGACGAGACGGGCACCTGCGTGAGCGAGGAACTGACGCTCGCGCTCGCCGTGAAGTACCGCCTGAAGTACGTCACCGGGCCGGTGGTGGTGAACATGAGTACGAGCCGGGTGATTGAGGATTTGGCGAAGGCGGCGGGGTGCTTGTTCACCCGGAGTGCGGTGGGCGAGGCGAACGTGGTGGCGAAGATGCGGGAGGTGAACGCGGTGATCGGCGGGGAGGGCAACGGCGGGGTGATCGACCCGCGGATCGGCTGGGTCCGCGACCCGTTCATCGGCATGGCGATGATCCTGAGCCTGATGGCGGAGGAGCGGAAGCCGGTGTCCCAACTAGTGGCCGAACTGCCGCAATACGCCATGCTGAAGACGAAGTTCACCCTGCCGAAGGAGAAGCTTCAACCGGCACTGGACGCGATGCGGGCGAAGTGGCCCGACGCCACCGCGAACACCATCGACGGACTGCGCCTCGACGGCCCCGACTGGTGGCTGCACGCCAGGGCGAGCAACACCGAACCCGTCGTGCGGATCATCGCCGAAGCCCCGACCGAGCCGCAGGCGAAGAACCTGTGTGACGCGGCAGGGGAATTGTTGAAGGGGTAAGATCGCTGAACGACTCAACTCAGCAGCGGCGGGGGCCGCAAAGCCGATCCCGGACAGGTGAGATGCGTCGATCTGCGTCAGGCGTTCTCGAAGTCGTATCGCGCCAAGAAACGCTGGGACCAGCCGCCTGTAGGACCTTCGCTGAGGAGGCGGTCACGATAGTTGTCAAGGTGTTTCATCAGCTCGACGACGAGCAAATGTGGGTTGATCACCATTACCTTGGCGTGTATATCGAACCGGATAGCCTCTTGGATGTCCCCGGTGATGGCGATGTTCCTCCGCAACGTGCCGGCGTGATACAGCCCACAGCGCACGCCCTTCCACAGTAACAACAACAACGTCTCAACTTCGGCTTGCTCAGGGTGAGAGTCGAGATTCGGGAAGACACTCCGCACGCCCAGCTTGAAATACTTGCCAGAAGACTGCACGTTCTGCGTGTCCGTGTCGCAGTAACCGTGGACGTACTTCCCGATCGGCTCGAAGTACGAAAACATGGCGTCCATCGCAACGAAGCCGGCATCGGGGATCGGGGGGATCAGTGTGCCGTCTTTGTCTCGGTAGCCCTCAAGAACGCGATGTGCGATCTCGAACTTCCAGCCACGGAACCTGTCATGGAACAGCCGGACCTTCTGGTCAAATGTGGGCGGCAGGCTCACTTGGTCGTCGGTGATCGTTGGCGACAGGAACAACATCATACACCCTCCACCCCCAGAGGCCTCCTGCCGCTGAACCGCCAAGATCACCGGCGCGGTGCATCAGGGAGCAATGTGCCACGGAATCTTAGACGCCCAATCGGTCAGGTGCTGCGCACGTTTCGGCGTGTCAGTCTTCCCAACCCTGTCAGTCGTCGAGGCCCGACTTCGCCAATTTCCGCTTGCGCTCCTTGAGCTTGTCAATCAACTCGAAGTTGACGACCGACACGCAAACCTCTTCTCGTTTGTCGTCTCCTTTCAACTGGAACTCGAGCACTTTGGTGGCGGCCTTGTTCTTCCAGAGTAGTTCAACCTCTAATGGCTTCTCCGACTTGATGCCTGGAGAGTCCTCGTGCTGCTTGCCGTATTTGTCCTTGATCTTGTCAAATACGGTTTCCCATCCGCCAATCTTTCCGAGTTCCTTGTTTAGCCACAGGCCCTGGACCTGGAACGGCATGCCGTCCAAGAATTGCACCCTCATCAGAGACATTCCCTCCACATCGAAGAGGTAGACCTCCGTGCCGAGTTTCGCGTCGCTCTCTTTGTCCTTCTTCGCAGTCGGGTAGAGCTTCTTAAAATCTTCGAGCTTCGTCTCCAGGCTCACCTTGCCCATCTTAAAGGCTGCGACGTCGGGCTCCGGTTTATCCTCTGCCCGGAGTACCGACGTGGCGGTGGCGATAACCAGCACAACGCAGACGATACGCATGTTGTACCCCTCAGGTTGAATGCGATCCAGACTACCCACCACGGGAGTCACTTGCCGCCGAACATCTGGTTCTCCGACAATTGTGCTGCACCACCAGGGGCAACACCCTCAAGCGAAGTTGATGGTAAGTTCCCACCGATAGCCCGTCCAGAAGATTCTGGAACGATTCGGTTGGATCCGCTAATCGTAGCTTTTCTCGGTTCTGCGGGTCATCTGCCGCACCGCAGTTTGTAGGCAGTCGGCCAGCCAGCGCGTTCGAGCCAGATGTCGGCGTGTGGGCACCGCGTCCGCAGCCGCATTACGGCGGTGTAGTCGTCGGCATCCACTTCGTATTCACCCGTTTTCACGTCGAGGGCGATGTACTTCCCGTCGTCTTCGGGGCGAAGTGCAGGCTTCACACGTTGGGCGAACACCTCGGCCGCACGACGCGCGTGCGCGTCCGGATCACGCGGCGGATCGGCAACGGTCATGTTCGTCTCCTGATGGGCTTCTCATTCGATTCTACCGCGGGCGGTGGCAGGCGCAATAACACGGACACATGTAGCAAGTCTTGTAGGGCGGGTCGAGCGGCCGGGGATCGCAACGGCGACAATGATACTCCGCCGACATGTACACCACCGACAGCCGGCCGCGATGCCCCGCCGCACCACGCACGCACGGCGGGGCGTCGCGGCGGCTGTCTGAAGCAGAATCGTCCCCGGTCACTCGCAGACGCGCTTTGAATCCCCGCCGCTCGACCCGCCCTACAAGAAGGCTCGCCGTTACCGCTCGATGCCCTTCTGCACCAGCGGCGACGGGCGGAGCTTCATGCCGAGTGCCCGAATCGGTGAGTCCTTCGGGGCGGTGTCGCCGACGTAGGGCATCGCCTTGATGAGTTGCGTCATCGCCTGTTCGGGGTCCATGCCACGACGCAGCAGGAAGTCGTAGAAGAGGAACTCGCTCACCGCACTGCCGGCCCAGTCCACGCTCGTCGTGTACCCGGACACGGGAAAGGTTGCGTCGGCCCCAAGCTCCTTCTGGACCTGCTCGCCGAACTTGCCCCGCATCACCTCGCACGCGGCGAAGTGCAGCAGCCGCACGTTGCTCGCCCCGCGGAGGGCGTCGGCGACGGCCTTGGCGGTCGGCGGCCCCTTCTCCGCGTTCGGCCCGGCCGGGCTGCCGTGACTGGACAGCACCACCACCACCGGCTCGGCCAGGAACGCCACCTCTTTCAGCCACTTGGTCATGCTCTCCGCATCGGTGAAGTGGCGGTGCCGCACGCCCACCTCTTCCGACCCGGCGAAGAACGCCTTCAACATGCTGCCGAAGCTGTACTCGGCCTCGTTCAAGGAACCCTCCCAGTTCGCCTCCACCACGATCAGCCACTGCTTGCCCGGCTTCGGCGTCACCCGCTTGTTGGTCGGCCACGGCTTCACTTCCGTCGCCCCGTCCACCTTCCAGGTGCCGGCGAAGCTATCTGCGTCGTCGGCCAGGGTGAACGTGCCGCTCCCCTTCGCCCCGGTCGATTCGGTGTACGTGAACGTGAGCACCTTCCCCTTCACCGTGCCCTCAATGCCGCCCGACCCGGCCCAGAGGTACTGTCCCCGCACCTTGTCGCCGGTTTGCGTCAGCCGCATCGGCCCGCTCGCACTCCGCCAGAGGCCGGTGAAGTCCTTCACCTTCGGGCGCTTGCCCGTCCACAACCCCCACTGCTGGTCGCCGGTCTGCTTCCACTTGCCGGTGAACGACAGCCCGTCGGCGGCCAGTTCGAACTCGCCCTCGCCGGTCGCCACCGTCTCCTTGTAGGTGAACGTCAGCTTGCGGTCCTTCACCGTGCCCGTGATCTCGCTCTTCTGGTTGCCCATCGTGTAGAAGCCGGTCACCTTGCCGTCTTTCTCGGTGAGCGTCATCGGGCCGAATGTGCTCTGCCACTCGCCGGCGAACGTGGGGCCCTTCGGCGTGTCAGCCTTCGGCGGGTCGGCGGCGAACAGGGGGAGTGACACGACGAACACGAGGGCGAACAGGCCGCGGCGCATGGTGAAACCTCACGTGTAGGATGCCGCGAGCGTAACAGCGGGGAACGGTGGTGGCAAGTAACAGGACGGCCTCGGCCGTTACTCCTTCCAGTACGTCGGCAGGTCGGGCTTGGTGTCGCGGAGGATTTCGAGCGCCGCCTGCCGGTCGGCCTTGCTCAGGTGCGCGAACTCCTTCGCCGTATCCTTGCCGGTCAGCACCTCCCACAGCCGCCGGTAGACGCGATCCTTCGCCTCCGCCGGCAGGCCGTCGAACTGCTTGGTATAGATGACGTAGCTGAGCGGGTACTTGAACAGCCTGGTTTTCAGGTCGAACTCGCGGAGCGTCCGCTTCTTCGTATCAAATGGCCCGCGGGCTGCGAACCCCTTGGCGAAGTCCGACGTGCCCGCGACCGTGTCGGTCAGCTTCGCCTCGTCGCAGAACAGCAGGTACTTCACCACCGCCTCGCACGTCCAGTGAATCCGCCGGGTGATGCTCTCGCTGCGGGTGGTCGCCGGCTCGCGGAACGCCTTGTTCAACTCCGCCTGCTCGTGCAGCGCCTGCCGGGTGATGAAGTTGGCTCGAGTCAGCCGGTTCTGCGCCTCGCCCTGGTGTTCGAGCACCATGAGGGCCACCAGATCGCTGTGCGGGGTGAGGTAGTTGGCCACCGTGAAGTACGGCTTCAGGTCGGTCACGTTCTCGCTCGCGGGTTGCTTGTCCTTCTCCGCCCAGCTCCATCCGCCGACGATCTGGTTCCCCTGGTGTGCCTGTTTGCCGCTCGTGCCGGTCACGTACCACCCGCCCCAGCGGTCCTCGAACGGTGTGCTGTGATCGACCGTCTTGCTCCCGCGGGAGAGGACCATCTCGCCCGACTTGTCGGCCGACACCGACCGCACCAGGTGGCCGGGGTAGCCCTGGTTCCGCGACGACCCGTGACAGATCATGCAGTTCTCGGTCTGGCGTGTGAACGCGAGCGGGGCGGTGGTGTCCTGGTCGAACGTGTAATACACGGTGCCGAGTTGCGGGTCGGACGCGACCACTTCGCCCACGTCCCCGCCGCGGCAGAAGCCGACCGTGACGTCGTCGTTGAAGTAGATGGCCCGCGGCGTCTTCGGCCCGATGCGACTCCGCTGCAAGCTGGTCTTGGAGAACACCAGCACTTGCGACGAGGTCGGCACGTCGAGCGCCTTCAACACCGCCTTCAGGTATCCGAACTCGTCGTCCGGCTTGACGACGACGGACTTGTCCTTCAGCTTGGCTTCCAACCGCGTGACGGCGGTGTCGGCCTTGGCCTTGGAGTAGCGAATCGGCGGGTCGTCGAGATCGCCGGCCGAAACCGTGACGGACAGCAGCAACAGCACGGCGAGTGACGGCAACGGTCGCACAACTTCTCCCCGCGGGTAAATCAGACAAGATTATCCAATATCACCGCGGCGAAGTCAAGCGGCCGACGTGAACGTAGTCCGTGTGCATGTCCCCGGACTCACTCGAACTTCCTCAAGTAGTCGTCGAGGGAGGTCCGCGTGAGCCTGCCGTGGTGAAACAACTCTGGTCGCCCGGCAGACGAGATCAGGATGTGGTAGTGTCGAACCGTGACGTCCGCCTTGGGTGACGAACCCGCTTCAGCAAGGTACTGTCGAAGCACTGCGACGGGAAGCGTGACGTACCGATCCGGGAGGAGCATGAACACGACGTGCGTCACCCCGCGCGGGGTGAGTTCCGCCACGAGGGACGCATGGTAGCCGAACCAGTAGTAATTGGGGTGCCGCTTCGAGTGCTTGATGTTGATCACTTTGCCGTCGGCGGTGCGATAGAAGACTCTGGACGAATGGCCGACTCGCTCGACCTCTCCGCCAAATTGGTCCAGGACTTTCGACACGAGCACCGCAATGTCCTCTTGCACCTCGTCCGGCTCTTCGGCGCTCTCACTCGACGCCGACTCTCGCAGTGTGAAGTCTGGCCACACAGCCACTGCACGGTCAGCCAGTGCCTCGCCGCGATGCAGAATGGCTGTTTCATCCCATCGGTCCAGGGGAGCAAAGTGGCGATTCAGTTCGAGGTGGCTTTGGGACAAGTGCTGCTGTTTCGACGGGAAATCGGAATTTGAGAGTTCCGAATTGTATCCCGTCAGGGTCAGGTTCCCGAGCGTGTGGAGCCACTCCTCGTGGACCGCTTCCCACCCGACACCGAGGTGGTTCTGCCACCACTCAGAAACAGTCTGCGGCAGAACGTGGACTTCCCCACGGATTGTGGACAGCGTTTAGCGGTGGGGTCGGTTGTGCGTCCGCTCGTACTCGGCCGGGGCGACGTACCCCAGCGGAGTGGCGGCGGACGCGGTTGTAGAACACCTCGATGGACTCGAAGATGCTCGCCTTCGCTTGCTCCCGCGTGGCGTAGTCCTCGCGGTGCACCAGCTCCTTCTTCAGGCTGGCGAAGAAGGACTCCATCGGGGCGTTGTCCCAGCAGTCCCCCTTCCGGCTCATGCTGCACACGATCCCGTCACTCGCCAGCACCCGCTGGTCGTGCTCGCTCGCGTACTGACTGCCACGGTCCGAGTGCGCCAGCACCCCCTGGCCGGGCCGCCGACTCGACACCGCCATCCCCACCGCGTCCACCACCAGCCGGCTGATCATCGTCGCGTCCATGCTCCATCCGACCACCCGACGGCTGAACAGGTCCTCCACCGCCGCCAGGTACACCCACCCCTCCCGCGTCGGGACGTCCGTGATGTCCGCCACCCACACCGCGTTCGGGGCGGCCACCTCGAACTGGCGATTCAGCACGTTCGCCGCCACCGGCAGGGAGTGGTTCGAGTCGGTCGTGCGGACGAACTTCCGCGGCCGCTTCGTCGAGACCCTCGCCTCGCGCATGAGGTCGGCCACGAAGTTCACACTGCACGTCCGCCCGCGAGCGACCAACTCGGCGTGCATCCGCGGGCTGCCGTACCGCTGCCGCACTTCGCCGTGGATCCGCGTCACCTCGGCCGTCAGTTCCTCGCGGCGGACCTGTGCGGCACTGGGTTCCCGCTTCCGCCAGGCATAGTACCCCGACCGTGACACCCCCCAGCACCCGGCACATGAGCGAGACGGGGAACTCGGCGTGGCGTTCCTCGATCCAGGCGAAGGTCAGTTCGACTGGCGGGCGAAGAACGCCGTCGCTTTTTTTAAGATGTCCCGCTCCATCTTGAGGCGGGCGTTCTCCTCCCTTAGGCGGCGGAGTTCGTCCTCCTGCGGGGTCAGATGCCCCGAGCCGGGGAAGGCGTGCGGGCCTTGTGCGAGGACCGCCTTCTTCCACAGGTGCAGCAGGCTCTGGGACACGTCCAGCCGGCGGGCCACCTCGGCCACGGCGAGTTTCTGTTCGAGGATCATCTTCACCGCCTGGAGCTTGAACTCCGGCGTGTACGTCTTGCGGATACGGGCCATCGGTGGGTCTCCTCGTGCTTCAAGAGTACACCACTTTCCCGCTGTCTACCACTACAGCGCGGGTAGTACCCGCCATCAGGGCGTAATCGCCTGCCAGAACAAGACTTGCGGCGGCGTGACAATTTGGGCAAATGACGCCGCATAGCGAGGCGAATCCTGCCCAAACTCAACCTTGGCAAGCTGTTG
>JANNQE010000228.1:0-3815 GCA_031441625.1 Planctomycetia bacterium | reverse complement strand
GGCACGCGACCGTCAGCCGGCGGGGTAGACGCTCTCACAGCCCGCGAGGGTGTCGTTTTCGGTGAGCGGCAGGTGATAACGCGCCGTTGTGGTTAGGTGTGCGTGTCGGTTTTCCGAGCGGGGGGTGATAACCCCCCGTTTCCTGTGCAACCACCCATTAGCGGCAACCAACGGGGGGTTGTCACCCCCCGCTCGCAAGACCAATACAGACGGTCGTTGGAACGACAAAGATTTGACGAGGTAAGAAACTTCGGCAAGGAACCGCACGGCTCGAATGTCGTGAAAAAGTGCTCTTACCCCCCATGTGGAGTAAAGTTATGACAACCCATGCGAGGCCTTCCATGTCGTCATAATTTTGCTCCACCCCATATAATGCTTTGGTATTCCCACGCTTTCGGGAGTCGGGTATTTGCGGGTCATGGGTTCCATTTTGACAATCTGCATACTTTGCACCAGTCGCGGTACTGGCGACTGGTCGCGGAGCACATGCATTCGCTGAACGCGTGCTGCAACGGGCTCTCGGCGTTGCCGGGGACGGCCCAGCCGTTCGCCGCCACCAAGGCGATGTCCCGGTTCCTGCATCATCCGGACACGCCGCTCCCGGCCCTCATCGAGCCGATTCAGGAATCGGTCCGCGCGGCCGTGACGCGTTCGACGGCTACCGTCGCCCTCGTCGTCCACGACTGGTCGATGTTCGGCTTCCACACCCACACCGGCAAGGCCGACCGCTACCGCCGCTCCGGCGTCACCGATCTCGGCTACGAACTCGGCACCGCGCTCGTCCTCGATGGTGCCGACGGCCGGCCCCTCGGCCCGATGGAATTCCGCGTCCGCACCGCCACCGGCACGCTCACCACCCGGCCTGGCGGGGCCGAGCAGCCCCCCGCACACCTCGACGAACTCGCCCCGGTCTTCGCCGAATCCCGACGCTGGAATCTCGCCCGGCGGCTCATTCACATCATTGACCGCGAAGCCGATTCCGTTTTCCACTTCCGCACCTGGCACGCCGACCGCCATCACTTTCTCGTCCGGGCCAACGCCAAACGACTCGTCCGCTGGCGGGGTCAGACCGTCTCGCTTCAGGCCATCCTCGACACGATGACCACCGCCTTCCGCGACCACCCCGACGGACTCACCGTCGCCACCCCCGACGGCACCGGCCGCGTCCAAGTCGCGGAAACCGCCGTCGTCCTCGACCGAGACGCCAAACGCATGATCGACGGCGTCAAAACCGACATTCCCGGACCGCCGCTACCCCTGCGACTCGTCGTCACCCGCGTCGTCGATCCGCTCGGCGTCGTCCGCGCCACCTGGTGCCTGCTCACCAACGCCGACCCCGTCCACAATGCCGCCACCGTCGCCCGCTGGTACGCCTGGCGTTGGCGGATCGAGATGTGCCAAGCAGACTACCCCTCAAGCCGGGGGTGGGTCTGCCAGCAGCGAATCGGTTATCATCGACGCAACGGCGTTGCTCGAACTGGCCGCGTGGTGCCGGCAACGGCTCGCCAACCCCGATGGAGCCGATCCATGCCCGACACCCGCCGACGCGCCGCTCCCCCCCGCGCCTGACGCCCCCGTCGTCACCGGCGAACAACCCGCCGCCGGTGTGGGCGCATCTGCCCGCCGACCGGCAGCAGCAACTGCGCGACCTGCTCGGCCAACTGCTCGCCCGGCTCCACGCGGCCAACGCCCGCAAGGAGGCCGGTCATGAGTGACCCACTCCGCTCCCCCAAACTCAAGACCTGGCACCTCGACCGCACGGCCGTCGTGTACGTCCGCCAGTCGACACCTCAACAGGTTCTCGACCACAAGGAGTCGACCGCCCGCCAATACGCCCTGGTCGATCGCGCCGCCGCGCTCGGCTGGACCCGCGACCGGGTCACCGTCATCGACGACGACCTGGGCAAGAGCGCGCAGTCCGTCGAGGGGCGGCCCGGGTTCCAGCGGTTGCTGGCCGAGGTCGCCCTCGACCGCGTCGGCCTGATCCTCGGGCTGGAGATGAGCCGCCTGGCCCGGTCGTGCAAGGACTGGCACCAGCTGCTGGAACTGTGCGCCCGGTTCCGCGTACTGCTGGCCGACGCCGACGGGGTGTTCGACCCGACCGAGCATTCGGACCGCCTGATCCTGGGCCTGCACGGGATGATGAACGAGGCGGAACTTCACGTCCTGAAGCAGCGCATGTACCAGGGCAAGCTAAACAAGGCGCGTCGGGGCGAGCTGTTCAGCATCCCGCCGATCGGCTACGTCCGCGCGCCCCAGAGCGGCTGGGCGATCGACCCGGACGAAGAGGTTCAGGCGGTGGTGCGGTTGATCTTCGATCAGTTCGACCGCGAAGCCACGATGCACGGGCTGCTCCGGTACCTCGTCCATCACCAGGTCCGCATCCCGGTGCGCGTGCGCGGCGGCGCGAACAAGGGGCAGCTGGAGTGGCGGCGGCCGAACCGGGCGACGCTCCAGAACCTGCTCCGCCACCCGAGCTACGCCGGCGCGTATCGGTACGGGCACCGGCCGACCGACCCGCGGAAGAAGAAGCCGGGGCGGCCGACCACCGGCAAGCTGGTGCGCCGGCCGGAGGAGTGCCTGGTGCTCATCCGCGACCGACTCCCGGCGTACATCACCTGGGACCGGTTCGAGGCCAACCAGACCCGACTCACGGCGAACCGGAACACGGGGGCGACGCCGGGGGCGACGCCGGGCGCCCCGCGGAGCGGCCCGTCGGTGCTGGCCGGCCTGGTCCGGTGCGGGCGGTGCGACCGGCGGATGGTGGTACGGTACGCGGGACCGTCGAACCGCCCGTCGTACACCTGCACCCGCGGGACGGTCGACTACGGCGAGCCGCTGTGCCAGGCCCTGTCCGACGGGGCGGCGCTGGACGCGCTGGTGGCCGAGCAACTCCTGGCGGCGGTCGCGCCGGCGGCGCTGGAGGCGAGCCTGGCGGCGGTCGCCGGCGTCGAGCGGCAGCGCGAGGAGTTGGCCCGCCAGTGGCACCTCAAGCGGGAGCGGGCGACCATCGAGGCGGGCCGCGCCGAACGCCAGTACCACGCGTGCGAGCCGGAGAACCGTCTGGTGGCCCGCACCCTGGAGCGCCGCTGGGAGGACGCGCTGAAGCACAAGCAGCAACTCGACGACGAGCACGAGCGGTGGCAGCGGACGGCCCCCGGCGAGTTGAGTGACAACGCGTTGTCATCGATCCGGGCGCTGGCGGCCGACCTGCCGGCGGTGTGGTCGGCCTCGACCACGACCCCGGCCGACCGTCAGCGCATCGCCCGGCTCCTGTTGGAACGCGTGGTCGTGACGGTGGACAAGGCGAGCGAACGGGTGGACGTGGCGTTGCACTGGGTCGGCGGTGCCGTACGCGCGCACGCGCTGACGCGCGCGGTTCGCCGGTACGACCAGCACTCGGACTACCCGCGGCTGGTCGCGCGGTTGCGCGAGCTGTGCACCGGGCGCGAAAGCGCCGCGACGATCGCCGAGCGGCTCAACGCCGAGGGCTTCCACCCGCCCAAGCGGACGAGCCGGTTCACGCCGGACATGGTGCTGCGGTTGATCGGCTCGTTGGGCCTGGGCCGCCGCGAGCCGCACGGCAGCCGCGTTGGGCTGGGTCGGGACGAGTACCGCCCAGGCAGCTTGGCGGATCGTCTGAGCATCGATCGCGACACGGTCCGTCGGTGGGTGAAGGTGAACTGGGTGAACGTGCGCCGCGACGAGAACGGGCACGCGGTCATCTGGGCCGATGCCGACGAGCTGAAGCGACTGCGCGCCCTCCACCGCCTCCCCCGGACGTGGGCGAACAAGGCCCGGTTCGCCGAACTCAA
>JANNQE010000227.1:0-3648 GCA_031441625.1 Planctomycetia bacterium | reverse complement strand
ACGGCATGGCGTCGATGTGCGCCCGCCGTTCGGCTTTCGACATGCGGTTCAGCGTGGCCGCGAGCACGGCAGGATCCCAGTCCCAGAACGGACAGAGGGCGAACCGATCCGGCGGGGTGAACGGCGACCAGTCGGCCGGCTCGGTGCCGTCGAACGCGAAGCGGAGGTAGGCGAGGAGGGCACCGATGCGCTGCGAGTCGGTGCCGCCCAACCGCGTCAACACTTCCGTCCGGTCCCACCCGATCAGCACACGGATGAGTGCTTGACGCACCCGCCAGTGCGGGTCGTCGGCCGCGGCGAGGATCGCCCAGCGGTCATCCCGCTCGCTCAAGGCGACCAGCGCCGCCCGGCGGTTCGGCCATGAGTCATCCGCCGTTAACACCCGCTCCAACTCGGCGTCGAACCCGGTCCGCTTCTGCTCCCGCACGCGGGCACACGCCAGTAGCCGCACCTGCGCGAACCGACTGGCGAACGCCCGCCGTAGCACGTCCGCTGACAACGGGTTGTCAGTGGCGGTCAGGCGGTCCACGGCGGTGAGCGTCGGCTTCGCCCACCGCTCGTTCTCCACCAGTTCCAGCAGCCCGGCGGTGGTCACGGGGTCGGTGCGGCCGGCGAGGGCGTCGAGCGCCGCGGCCATAGTGTTGGCGTGCCGCAGGGCGAAGGTGATGGCCAGCGGGTGATCGTCGGGGACGCGCATGGGGTCAGGATAGGTCGGCGAGCCGCTGCGCCTGGAAGTCGGCCACCTCGATTTCCACGTTGCGGTAGCCGTTCCACTCGTTGATCTTGGGGGTGAACGCCAGGCAGCACCGCCCGCCGTCGGCCATGATGTCGTCGAGCCGGTCGCCCATGCCCCACGCCACCGCCCGCATGGTCGTGCCCCCTTGCCGCACGCGGAAGCTCAGGTGCCGCTCGCCCTGCCCGATCCGCCGCGGGGTGCCCTCGATCTGCACGTCGGTGGCGAGGAACCGCGGGCGGCGGTTGTCCTGCCCGTAGGGTTCCAGCTTGTCGATGTCGCCGAGCAGCTTGAACGACAGGGAGGCGAGCGGGATCTCGGCGTCGAGCAACAGTTGCGGCGGGGGCGGGCCGTCGGGGAAGGTGGTACGCACGAAGGCGCTGAATCGCTCGCGGAGCGCGTCCAGGTTGGACGGCTTCACCCGCACGCCGACCGCCGCCGCGTGCCCGCCGTGACTTTCCAACAGGTCGGCGCACGCCGCGACCGCCTTGTGCAACTCGAACCCGGCGACCGACCGCCCCGACCCGGTGCTCGGTTCATCGTTCTCCTTCAGTGCGATCACGAGTGTCGGCTTGGCGAACTGCTCGGCCAGCCGCCCGGCGACGATGCCGACAACACCCTGGTGCCAGTCGGTCGCGGCATAGCCAAGCACCAGCGCCGGGTCGTCGGCCCAGCCGTTCTGCTCGATCATCTCCTTGGCCTGCGCCGTCGCCTTCCGCTCGTAGGTCTGCCGCTGACCGTTCTGCCCTTCCAGGAATGTGGCGATCTCGCCCGCACGCCGCGGGTTCGTCGTCGTCAACAACTCGACCACCAGCCGGGCGCACCCGAGCCGACCGGCGGCGTTGATTCGCGGGCCGAGCTTGAAGCTCACGTCTTCCGAACTCAGTTTGTCGGTCAACTTCGCCTCATCGAAGAGCGCCCGCAGGCCGACCGACGGTTTCGTCACGAGCCGCTTCAGCCCGTGGCGGGTGAACACGCGGTTCTCGTCGCGGAGGGGCACCACGTCGGCCACCAGCCCGAGCGCGGCCAGCCCCATCGCGTCGAGCAGGAACTCGCGCAGGTCGTCCGCCACACGCGCGCCGCCGTTCGCCTTCTGGGCCACCGCCCACGCCAGCTTGAACGCCACGACCGAGCCGGAGATGCCGCCGAACGGGTACGCCGACCCCGGCAGTCGCGGGTGGACGAGGATGGCCGCCGGCAGCGTGTCCCGCATCTCGTGGTGGTCGGTCACAATCAGATCGACGCCGCGTTCGCGCGCGAGGTCGGCCTCGGCTACCGCCGTGATCCCGCAATCGACGGTGACGAGCACCTTCACCCCTTCCTCGGCCAGCTTGCGGATGGCGTCGCCGCTCAGCCCGTATCCGTCCTCCAGCCGCATCGGGATGTGAAACGTGACGGTCGCGCCGAGCTTGCCGAGCAGGGCGAACAGGATGGCCGTGCCGGTGGTGCCGTCCACGTCGTAGTCGCCGTACACGCACACCTTCTCGCGGTCGCGGATGGCCGTGGTCAGCCGTTCGACGGCGGGTTCGATTCCGGGGAGCAGGCTCGGCGAGTGCAACCCGGACATGGGCGATTGCAGGAACAGCTTCGCGGCAACGGGGTCCGTCACGCCGCGGTTGAGCAGCAGTTGGGCGACGACTTCGTTCGTCTCCAGTGCGGCGGCGAGCTTGCGGGCGGCGTGGGAGTCGGTCGGCAGCAATCGCCACTGTTTGCGGATCGACACGGCAACTCTCGGCGGTGGGGTGGTCCGGTCAGGTTCCCCGTTCAGTCGGTCGGCCACAAGGTCAATCGGCAACTGTACGCCCCGCGCCGACCGTTCTCCGACTCTCCCCAACACTCGTCACCCGCACGACCGACACCGCACGATCCGCCGGCCGCACCGACACGCCCCATGCGACGCCACCCACGCCCCACGTGAGTTTGGTGAATCCGCCCGCCACACTCATTGCTTTCCGGAGTCTGCGTCGATCTACCTTGCAACTCCGAACCTGGACTACGGCGTGCCGTCGTTCACGGGTCGCCCGATTCGGAACCCCCGGTCGGTCGGTGTGGCCGTTCTGCTTCGCCCCTCACTCCAGACGCCGCACCCGTCCCCTCAGGAGCCATCACAGATGAACGGTTCGTTCCTCCTGCTGAGCGCCGCGGTCGCGCTCGGTTCCGATGTCTTCCCGCCGCTCGTCGGCAGCGGCTGTAGCGGGTGCAGTTCGCCGGTGGTGGCGTGGGCCGCGCCGGTGTCCACGTGCGCCCCGTGCGCCCCGCGGGTCGGCATCCTCGATCGCCTGCGGGCGAAGCTGACCGCCCGCCCGCGGCTGTTCGCCAACACCGCCTGCGCCCCCGCGTGCGCGCCGGCCCCGGTGGCCACGTGCGCGCCGGTGACGTGCGCCCCGGCCCCGGTGTCGTGCGGGCAGCCGGTGTTCACCGGCTTCACCACCAGTTGCAGCGACCCTTGCGAGCGGGTCGGACTGCTGGCCCGCCTGCGGGCCAAGTTCGCCGGCGGGCGGTCGTGCGATGCGTCCGCCGCCCCGCTCGCCTCGGCCAGTTGGAGCAGCAGCGTGGCCACCATGCCGGTCGCCGGTTGTACCACGAGCTTCGGCACAGTGCTGACACCGCCTCAAGTCACGGGTGCCCCGGTCGCGGGTGCCCCGGTGATCACGGGACCGACGACCTCCCCGCCGGCCCCGATGCCGGCCCCGATGCCGACGACCGATCCGAAGAAGGACGATCCGAAGAAGGATGAGCCGAAGAAGGATCTGTCCATCCAAGTGCCGCCGCTGTCGATCCCGTCGGTGGACCTGCCACGGGTGCCGCCGGTGTCGATCCCGTCGGTGGACCTACCGCGGGTGCCGTCATTGGGCGGCACGACGGGCAAATACTGATCGGTGGTGTGAACCACTTGTCGGGGTGTCGGACGGCCC